>JALYZZ010000415.1 GCA_030948675.1 Bacteroidota bacterium
GGTTAAAAGTGAGGCCAAAGCCTGAAGGATGATTTGTGCTAAGGGTCTTTAGCACCGTGCCCCTACTTTGGTCGAAATCCTTTTTTCTTTCAATACTATCAAGTTGGTAGCGGGAGTATTGTCCTTTGACAGTAACAACAGGTAACACATTGCCGGCAAAAGGCAAATAAATAGTAATTGTATCAGTAAACATCAGCGAGTATTTAAGGGTATCAAAATGATAATACTTTGCCGATGCATAAAGAAAATCATTGAGGCCTGCTTCAATTTTAAAAAATCCGGTGTTGTCAGATTTAACTGTCTTGTTAATGGTACTATTCGTGACCGTTCCATTTGCAATTGGAAAAAGTGTGGTACTGTCGCGCAAAAAGCCATTGATCATTTTTCTTTGGCCAACTGCACACATAGTAATTAATACCAAAATAAATGATGCCAGTGCCTGTTTTAGTTTTGATCTCACTTAATAAAACTAACAGATGTAATCGAAAATAAATGGTTAAAGTAGGATGAACCGCTACTATGAGAAAACCTCCATATCTTAAAAGTTACAATTCAATTGCAGACCTGCAATGTTGATAGCTAAACGTGAAGTAAAAAGAGTGAATTATTTATTTGGCACTCTTTTCAAATGCCTGAATTTCTTGTGCTTAATAAATCCATTAACATTATTGAATCCATCAACAGATCCAATACTTACATAGCTCCATTTATTCGAAGTGTATAAAATTGAAATTTGCATACCCGGTTGCAACTGAGCAATCAACGGCGCATTTTTAAAAGGTGCTGTTCTTAAATCAATTGTTTTTTGAACAATCCGTAGGTTTTTCTTTTTTTCTTCTATTGCTTTTTCAGTCACGCTTTTGATCCAGTTAGTTTGCAAGATGGAATCAGGCACTAATAGTCTGGTGGCAGGACTGACAGACGGCGTGGCGAGAGATGTATTGAGCGGACCTATACTGGTAAAATTGTCAGCAGAACCAGGCGTAGTATCAATAGTAGCTGTTTTGATCATTCCTGGCTCAGAAAGCTGAATCATTGGCGTACCTTTATACTCCTGCAATTTTCCTGTTACCTGTACTACTTTATTCAAATAATACTTCTCGGGTGCAGCGGGAAATTTATCTCTGTCTTCAGGCTCTATACGAATGATAAGGCGATGATTAGGACTTGTATCTCCAAGATTTAAAAAAGTAGGTTTTGTTTTTACGTGGATAAGGTAAGCTCCTCCGTAAATTTTTCCTTTGACTACGACAGAATCACCAACATTATTTAAAAAGTTTTCGGTAATAGGTCTCTTTTGTGAATGAACTGAATAAAAACAATTTATAATGGAAATAAACAGAATAAGTTTCTTCATGAAAATTAAAATTAGGTTCTCGCCGGATCATTATTCACTGATGCTCTGCAAAAGAACGAATTTCTTAAATAATGCGGCATTATCAGGGAAAGAGCCACCTACTGGTTTACTAATCAATTAAGGAGCTTATATACAGTTCCTCCACTTTTTTGCGTGCCCAGGGAGTTTTTCTAAGAAAAGTTAAACTAGACTTAATGCCTGGATTATTATTAAAACAATTAATTTTTATAATTGTGCCTAACTCATGCGAGCCATATTGGTTTACCAAAGCTGTCACGATTGTTTCTAAAGTTTTGCCATGCAAAGGATCTTTTGATGAGGGCATAAATAAGGTAGAATAGCAAGTTTAAAAATGAAGCCTGTAGTTACTTTTCTTCAAAAGTTGAAACAACAATCTTTACACCAGTAATCTTTTCGATGGCATAATTTTTAAGCTTACAGTTGAAAATACAAATATGAATAATCTATTTAGAGGTTTACTGGCAGGATACGGTGCCAAAAAATTAGGCGGTGGATGTTTTAGTACCATCCTAATCTTCATCATTCTATGGTATGTGTTAGGGCAGTGCAACCATTAAAACAGATTTTTTTGATACAGTTGTTGTTGCGTCGACTATAAGTAACTGATCTGCAAAGTGTAGTCTATTGTTGCCCCTATTGTGGGCAGCAACCTCTTTGTTAAGCACAGCTTTTTTTTGTCGTTACGGAACAATTGGTAGTAATGTCAGAAAACGATGAGACAACAGAATACACATCTGTTTGAGAACTTTTATTTAAAACTACCGTTCCTGGCATAGTAATAAATGATGGCTGCTATAGCTGCTGTGGCAAGAATAACTGCAAGTACCCACCTATAATCTTTCTTGGCTGGTGCCGGGTCTAATTCACCCGCTTCTAATGCTGCCGTAATATCAGTTTCACTTTCTTCCGTTGGCGAAAGTATTTGTTCAGGCAAACCATCATTAATCGCTCTTTCCACCGAAACATCTTGCATAAAAAATGGAAGGGGTTGTGCAGCGTCAAATTGTATAGCGCCTCCTTCGTCTGTAGACAAAACTCCAAAGCCGTTTAGCTCTACCCTGCCTTTTGTATGCAGGCTTTCCTTAACCCTGTTAATAAAATTAGTAAAATACAACAGGGCGTCAGCTTCTTCTATCTGCTTTTCGCGTGAGACAAAAGAATAAAATATTGTATCGGGCACCGCATCTGCCGGTGTAAAAGCTATCTGGGCCGCTGGTGAAACAAAAGTCTTATTTGAAAAATCAAGCGATGCTGGCTTGCGATGAATGTAGAAGATACCAATGCCAGGTATCACCACCTTTTTATTCAGCACAAAATATTTGTATAATATCTGCAACATTATTTTCGCGGTTGAGAGAATGAATATACTATGCCTCCAATTACATTAAACCCTAACACCTGGTACTGGTTCCAACGTTCGTACTTATTATTGAAAATGTTGTTGAACTGTAACCAGAGATTCAATTTAGGCATTACGGTAAATTCTACGCCTGCATTTAGATCATACGCTCCTTTAGCCTTAGTGGTTGCACCGCCCTTGGTAATAAACTGCGCCCCATCCCAAATGAACGCATCGGCTTTAAATTGCAGATCGCTTAACACCTGCCACCGTAAAGCGCCAGTCATCTCCATAGGTATCAAACCCCATGCTTTTGAGTTCTCTTTTAAACCAGAGTAATTTGTAAGCGTGATGCCACTAAGAAAACTAAACTTCTCCTGTGATGTGTAACCCGCTTCACCATGTATTCTTAGCGCCCGCATAGCCGGGTCGTATATTGTTTGAAATGTTTTTCCGTCAACATAATCGTTAGTAAATAAAACAGCATTGGTATAACTAAGAACAGATAGCTTAGCATTGTAGGTGAAGTGGCTACCTGCAGAGCCTTTAAATCCTCCAAAAGCCTCTGTGATCCTTGTGTTTTTTAAAGAAGCAGGTTGAGCTATCCAGGGATTAAAGGCAGCTAAAGACTGATAAGAATTTTTTTGGTAATAGCCAATCCAGCCGGCCTGCAGCACAAATCGCTCGTCTTTTACTTTAATAAGTGCCGTAAAATTTGGCAACAGCTTAAAAGTATTATTGTCCCACGAAGGAGTGATGCCTGCATTGACACTAAAAGTCGGTTTTTTAAACGCCACTGACGGTGAAAGGTAATAGAGATTGTTGTTTATTTTTTTATCGTTGAAACCCTGGAAACTGGTAATATCTGCAGTAAAACCGAGGTTTAATGCAATATTTCCAGAGAACGTTTTTGTGATCGGTGCATTCAAAAGAATGTTACCCTCTTTACCGCTTCTGTTGTCAGCAAAAAAATTAAGGGCTAATGTAGGATCGTAAGTAATCCCATAACTATTCACCTCCTTGTTTCTAACACCAACCATTGCACTAAGGGTACTAAACCGCTGCCGCAGGCTTTCTTTGCTATATTTCAATGTATCGGGCCTAAACCCGTAATAGTATTGGTTACTTAGGTCAACACCTGCTTTACCACGCCATTCAATGTTTCCCTTAGCACCAAAAATGCCAGAGACATTCGCGTTGGTACGACTATACTGTTGGTAAGGAATATTGCCTTTTTGAGAAATGTACATCGCATCTACATTCACAAGAGAAGTCTTACCGTCACCAAAAGATAATCCAGCCTGGGCAAAAGGAGTACTGTAATTACCTACGCCCAACTTTACAAAATTTGAATTATCCCAGGTAAACGAGGTGTCGATGGAAAGTGCAAGCGGCCTTAATGAAGCAGGTTGATAAGAAAAAAACATGCTTTGTGCAGGTACATTGTAGGTTAAAGCGGGCTTTGAAGAATCGGCTGATGGTACGGCGGCGCTAAAATTAATTTTTGCGGCAGGTTTTAAAAACGGCTTATATGCCGACGTTACAACTACTGTCTTCTTTGTGGTGTCCCTTTGCGACCAAACAGATGATGATGACACAACCGCGAGCACTATTAAAATTAGTTTTTTCATACGTCGAATAAATGGTTATTGTTTGGCAACCTTGCTGTTAACATTTTTCTCGGCGATCACTGCATCCAGTTTTTGCTGAGCTTCCTGTTTTAGTTCGGGTATCGTTGCATTTTCAGACACACTTTTGAGCGTGGATTCTGCGTTGAAATAATCTTTCTGTTTAAAATAAATGTCACCTAACAGTATATATGCCTTGGTTGTCCAGTATTCATAAGAACCTGCTTTGTTCACTACTTCGAAAGCAGCCTTTTCAGCTTCGCTAAATTTGTTCTGCTGGAAATCTATGAAGGCAAGCTGATAACGCGCTTCGGCAGCAAACTCAGATTTACCTAAACCGATCACCGTGCGGTATGAAGCTTTTGCAGCGTCCATGTCATTGTTGACTTGATGGCTTTTTGCAATAACCATATTGGCCATCATCTTGTCATCAGTAGCTATGCCTTTTTGCGTCAGTAATTCCTGTGCATTTGGCACTGCATCCTTCCACTGGTTTAACCTGTATTGAGCACGAAGTAGACCACGCATCGCTTCTAATTGAATGTCTGGCTGCGTTGCTAAGCTTTTCAATTGGCTGAAATAAATTTCTGCGTCCACATAATTCTTCAACTCAAAAAAATTGATACGCGCTGCCTGCAACACACTTTTTTCAGCAAACTTGTTAGGTGCTTTAGATGCAACAAAAGTGTATCCGATCAATGCGTTTTGGTAATCCTTTCTACCGTTGTAGATTTCAGCTACTTTGTAGTTTGCATCAACAGAATATCTCCCCGCAGGAAACTTCTTCAAATAGTCGATAAAACCGTTCTGTGCATTTTGCAGATCATTGTTGTCGTACCGTGCTTCAGCAGAAGCATAGGTTAAAGAGTCGGCTTCATTATAACTAACATCTTTACCGTTTGCCTTCATAAAAGCAACATATTCAGAAGGCTTTTGCAGAGAGATAAAAATATCGCGTACGTATTCTATTGCTGCATCACTTTCTACTGAGTTAGGAAACGAAGAAATAAGTGTTTTAAAACTGGCTAAAGCTTCCTGGTTATTCTCCAAATTAAAATAAGCAATCCCAAGTTTCAAATACCCCTGGGGATGAAGCGAGGTGGCATTTTTGTTTTTTACAATTTTGTTTAATAAAGGAATTGCAGAGCGATAATCTTCCTGGGCAAGATAAGTATTGGCAATCTCAAGATTAGCATCCGGTATCAACGCAGAGTTTGGATAACGCTGCTCTAAAGATTGTAGCAGCTTGATTTTATCAGCGCTTCTGTTTGCAGCACCTGTTATAATTGCCTTTTGATATAAAGCGTAATCGGCGGAAGCACTATTGTTGCTCATAACTATATCATACATCTGCTCAGCCTGCCGGTAATTGCGGTTCATAAACTGGGCATCGGCACTGCGCAGATACGCATCCTGCTCAACCGCGGAAGAGTTTCTGTCTATTCTTTTGGTAACCTGCTCAAAATAACCAAGCGCCTGCCTGTAATTTTCTTTTTGTAAACTGGCGTGCCCGAGATCGTATCGTGCATTCGTAACGTTGACCTCACCATTTGAAACCGGGCTTTTAAGGTAACTGTTGAGATAATCAATAGCCTGGTCAACTCTGCCGGAGCGATATGCTATTTCACCTTTCCAAAAGTATGCATAGGGACTTTGGGTGCTATTATAAGGAGCTTTTAAAACTTCATCGAGCAAGCTGTCTGCTTTGCCAAGTTGCTGTTCGTTTATTAATTCAACCGCCCTTCCATAAGCAATTTTTGAATATACTTTTTTTACATTTTCACTCTTTCCGGGCAAGCTTTCATACAATGCCAGCGCATCTTTATAATTATTGGTGTTTGCCAGCACATTTACCAGTAGCTCCTTTGCCTCAGGCAAGTATTTTGACTTAGGATAAGTTGTAATAAAATTTTGCAATTCACTTGATGCAATATCCTGGTAACCCAGGTCAAAGGAAAGCTTCGCATAGTTAAAAGCAGAAATTTCTTTTTGTACAGGGTTGCTGCTGTTGGACGCACAAAACAAAAAAGCGCTTCTTGCATTTACTTTCTGACCTGTCTTTAAATATGAGTCAGCAAGCAGATACATACTGTTTTGGGCAAGGGAGTCTTCTTTTCCACCCAGTTGTTTAAAGCCTGCAATAGCC
>JALYZZ010000427.1 GCA_030948675.1 Bacteroidota bacterium
TTACGACACTGTTCCGTTTGCTTACCGCTCAGCTCCCGCGAATGAAAATAAAATTGTGTCGGCCATTCATTACCTGCACAATTATACGGTGCCCGTTCATGATAGTTTTACCGTTCGCGTAAAACCTTTTAAAGTGCTGTCAGAAGCCGACAAAGAAAAGGTAGTAATGCAACTGGTAAGTAACCATAAGACCGAGGCTGTGAAAGGGAAATGGTTAAATGACGGTATGGAAGCAAAATTTCGAGACCTGGGAATAGTAAAGCTGTTAATCGATAATAATCCTCCAAGACTGACGCCAACCAACTTTATTAATGGCGGTTCTGCCAGCGGCAAAAAATTTATTTCGTTTGTAGCCACCGACGATGTTGGAGAACTTAAGAGTTTCAATGCGTTACTTGATGGAAAATGGCTACTATTTAGCAGAAAAAAAGACTCTTTTACACATGTGTTTGATGAAAAAACAACCCCCGGGAAGCATGAGTTGGTAGTAACAGTCGAAGACCTGGCGGGAAATGTGACGGAAAAAACTTTTAGTTTTATAAGGTAGCCCCGAAGTAACTTATTTGCGATTAGATGGTTAATCACTTGTTTAACAAGTGAAAAAATTCTGTTTGCCTGTAGCAATTTCAAAAATATTTTTTCCTCCGCTTGCAACCGCACGGCGCTTAATCACTTCTTTAACCACGCCTGTTTATCCTTTCCATACCCAAAAATTTATTTGTCGTTAATTTTTTAGAACTTTTTCATAGGTAACACTGTTGAAGTTATTTAAATAAAAAAAATGGCAGAATTGACAGAAGGTAGTGTAGCGCCCATATTTGAAGGAGTTGATCAAAATGGAAAACAGGTTTCGTTAGCTGACTTTAGAGGTAAAAAGGTGATCTTATATTTTTATCCTAAAGATGATACACCAGGTTGCACCGCACAGGCCTGCAATTTGAGAGACAATTATAGTGAGTTAATTGAGAAAGGCTA
Source organism: Bacteroidota bacterium (assembly GCA_030948675.1). GTDB lineage: Bacteria > Bacteroidota > Bacteroidia > Chitinophagales > Chitinophagaceae > Segetibacter. The sequence continues at coordinate 976 of JALYZZ010000427.1, forward strand.
TGAGGTAATTGGCATAAGTACAGATAGTGTAAAAAGTCATAAAAAATTTGAAAATAAATTTCAATTACCCTTTCCACTGATTGCAGATGAAGACAAAAAAATTGTCGAGGCATATGGAGTGTGGGGAGAAAAAAAATTTATGGGAAAAAAATTTATGGGCACTAACAGAACAACTTTTTTGATAGATGAAACCGGAACTATAAAAAAGATTATTACAAAGCCAGAAACAAAAAATCAGACGGAACAGGTATTAGTTGCATGGGCGTGAAGAGCTGATTTCGGGGCAAAAAAATAGTTTTAAAAACAAGTGCGGACAATGTTATTATAGCAAATATTTATATATTCGTGTACTCCCTTTTATTTTTTGCTAAACCCTGAAAACATTCATTAGTGACTGAGGTAAAAATTAGAGAAAATTCCTGGCTTGCCAGGATTGCTGCAAAAAAACTTGATAGTAAATCGATGGCAATGGTAGTGGGGAAAACCATTTATTTACACAATTCATCAAAAGAAGATTTCCTTAAAAATAAGAGGTGGGTACGGCATGAGGTTGCCCATGTGAAACAGTATGCTAAACTGGGTTTACTCCGTTTTATATTTTTCTATTTGCTTGAGACCTTTAATAAGGGCTATGAATACAATCGGTTTGAGGTAGATGCAAGGCAAAAAGAAAAAGATCTATCTATACTGTCGGAAGTACATTTCAATTAAGGCAATACCCATTCTAACGAATGATAGCCTTCAATTGAATTGTTTTCTTTCTCAACCAACAGTTCTCCCTTTCTATTTACCCCTTTCACAAAGGCACTAAATTCTTCTTCTCCTTTTTTGAAAAAGGCTAACTGATTTATTTTATAAAGATGCTGGTTGTATTCCTCTATAAGGGTATTATTATCTGGCAACAATAGTTGCTTCCAACGTCGTTCAAGATGGCTACAAAGTTCTTTGGCAAGTGCAATAACGTTAAATGCCTTTCCTGTTATCTGTTTTAAAGACACCGGATTGCGCAGCTTCCCGGGAAACAAAGTTTGGTTAATGTTTAATCCTATTCCGACTACCGAATACTTCCACTTTTCTCCTTTTAAAACGTTTTCGATTAGTATCCCTCCTGCCTTTCTGTCTCTCCAGTAAATATCGTTTGGCCATTTTATGCTGGTGCAGTCAATTGCGTTTTCGTTGAAAAAATCAAAGCAACCGAGCGTAATGGCAGCATTCAAAATGAACTGATCATCAACTAGTAGTGTATAAGGTTCTAGTACGCAGCTCATCATAATGTTTTGACTGCGTTCAGCATTCCATTGCTTGCCACGCTGGCCTTTTCCTGCATTTTGATAATGCGCAAACCAGGTAGTACCGTGCTCTGCCAAATGGGCTTGTACCTTTCCCATGGCATAGTTGTTGGAGCTATCAACTTCACTTAATTCAAAAAACGGTTGACCGATTGGTCTATCACATCGCAAAGAATTAGTATTTTTGACAAAGGTAGAACATGAGACGGTTGTTGAGAATAAGGCATAAACGTTTATTAGACCCGCAGGATTTCTGGCTTCTTATTTTGAACTTAAGTGTCGGAACAGTGTTAAAAGAATGCTGTTTCTGATTTTGCAAACAGCATTGTTAATTTAAAGATTTGAATTTATTGGAACCACTTTCATTATTATCGACCCGTAAAAAAAGTACGGCAACAAAACTTACACGCAGCTCTAAGCTTTTTAAATCCATTATAAAAGCCATTCAAGAGAAAAAAGGCGAAAATATTGTTTCGCTTGATCTACGTAAAATTCATGAAGCAGTAGCAGACTTTTTTATCATCTGCGAGGCTAGCAACCCCCAGCAAATTCGTGCTATAGCAGAATTTGTTGAGGAAGAAGTTAAGAAAAATTGCAATGAAGCAGCTTATAAACATGAGGGTTACCAGGCATTGCAATGGGTACTGATCGATTATGTCAACATCGTTGTACACGTAATGCTTCCTGAACCTCGAAAATTTTACCAGCTTGAGGAGATGTGGAGCGACGCTCAAAGAGAGGAGCACGAAGGGTAAGTATTGTAACACCTAAAAAAATAAAAAGGAAATTTCTACCTTACAGAGATGAAGAAATATGGCACAAGACGACAAAAAAGTTAAAAAAGATTTTCGAAATATCCCTGGTATTCCTCAGTCTTCTGGCGATGAGAAAACCGGCCGGAAGGGTCCAAAATTCAGCATTTATTGGATTTACGCTATCATAGCGGTAGTACTTATTGCTGCTAATTTATTCAGTATGTCTCCTGACGCAGTAAGAACAACTGAGCTGGATTTTCGTCGGGATATGTTGGCTAAAGGAGATGTAGAAAAGCTTGATTTAATAAAAAACAAAGAATTGGTAAGGGTTTATATTAAACCTGAAAGCCTTGGGAAAGACTACTATACTAAAGGAATAAAAAGACCCTCGAACGGTATTAGTAAAGGACCGCATTTTGAGTTTACAGTTACTGATTGGGAAAGTTTTAACGCGAGCCAAAATGCCTTCTTTAAAGACTCATCTTCAAATCCGTTAGGTATTCAAAAAGTACCAGAAAACGTAATGAATGAGGGTGAATGGTATGGACCTGTTCTAAACACATTTGTTACTATTGCCCTTTTTGTTGGATTATGGGTTTTATTAATGCGAAAAATGGGCGGACCAAGCGGTGGGGGTGGGCCAGGTGGTATTTTTAATATTGGGAAATCGAAGGCAACACTTTTTGAAAAGGGAACACGGGTAAATATAAATTTTGGTGATGTAGCCGGATTGGATGAGGCCAAAGTGGAAGTAATGGAAATTGTTGACTTCCTTAAAAATCCAAAAAAATACACCGCATTAGGGGGTAAAATACCCAAAGGAGCCCTGTTGGTAGGTCCTCCTGGCACAGGTAAAACATTACTTGCAAAAGCTATGGCGGGCGAAGCACAAGTACCTTTCTTTAGCCTTAGCGGAAGTGATTTTGTGGAAATGTTTGTTGGAGTTGGAGCGAGCCGGGTAAGAGACTTGTTTAAACAGGCAAGGGAAAAAGCTCCTTGTATTATTTTCATCGATGAGATAGATGCAATTGGCCGCGCCAGGGGCAGAAATGCGATCATGAGCAATGATGAAAGAGAAAATACTTTAAACCAGTTACTTGTCGAGATGGATGGTTTTGGAACTGACATTGGCATTATTATATTGGCTGCTACCAACCGTCCGGATGTATTGGATACCGCCTTGCTTAGACCAGGCCGTTTTGACCGGCAAATTTCAATTGATCGTCCCGATGTAAAAGGTCGTGAGGCGATTTTTAAAGTGCATTTAAAGCCTATTAAAATATCACAAACTTTAGACATTCACAAACTTGCCGAACAAACTCCAGGTTTTGCCGGTGCCGATATTGCTAACGTGTGTAATGAAGCTGCGTTGATTGCTGCTCGTAAAAACAAGGAAGCAGTAGATATGAGTGACTTTCAGGACGCAATAGATCGCGTTATTGGTGGCCTGGAAAAAAAGAACAAAATAATACTACCGGAAGAAAAAGAAATAATTGCGTACCATGAGGCTGGACACGCTATTTGTGGCTGGTTTCTCGAACATGCTTATCCACTATTAAAAGTAACCATCGTTCCTCGCGGAACTGCGGCTCTAGGCTATGCCCAGTATACTCCGCGCGAGCAATATTTGTATAACACTGACCAGCTATCAGATCAAATATGTATGACGTTAGGTGGACGTGCTGCCGAAGAAATTATTTTTGGCAAGATTTCAACCGGCGCCAGTAACGATTTGCAACAGATAACTAAGATGGCGTATTCAATGGTGACTGTTTATGGCATGAATGGTAAAATCGGGAATATTAGTTATTACGATCCTAGCCAGGAAAATACCTTTACAAAGCCATTTAGTGAGGAAACTGGTAAAATGATTGATGAAGAGGTAAGAAGCCTTATTGCTGAAGCCTACGTTCGTACTAAAAATTTACTAACTGAGAAAAGGAGAGAGGTAGAAATATTGGCCAAAGAACTTTTGGAAAAAGAAGTGTTGTTTCAAAGCGACGTAGAAACTTTGATAGGAAAAAGACCTTTTGAAGACAAGAAAATTCTTGATGTGCAGCCGGAAGTGAATGCAGAATTAAGTGCACCGCCTGAAAAAACAGTGGTTGACCTGTAATTTTTGAAGTAATAAACAATATGAAAATTTCTTCCTCAAAAGAGAATATTTTAAAAAAGATAAGACAGGCACTGGCAGATCCAGTGCCTGTTCCTTTTCCTCAAAGCGAAGGAAATACAAGCGTTTTTCAACGATCCGTGAAAGACCTTGAAATTGAATTTGCAGAAAACTTTACAGGCTTATTGGGCAAGTTTGCTTTTTGCATAGATGAAAAAGAGCTAGCACAGCAACTTCATCAATTAGCTATCTCTAACAAGCTGACTTCAATTTATTGTGTGGAAGAAGAAATCAGCCAAAAGTTAACTCACGCAGGTTTTAATAATTTACATGCTGCCGATATCACCACCTGCGACGCTAGTATAACAGGCTGTGAACTTTTAATTGCCAGGACCGGAAGTTTGTTGATGAGTACTGCACAAGCAAGTGGCAGAACAGTAAGTGTGTACGCACCCGTTCATATTTGTATAGCATATACGAGCCAATTGGTTTATGATATAAAAGAAGGGCTGATGCATTTGAAAGACAAATACGCCGGTAAACTTCCCTCTTTAATAACGCTTGCAACTGGCCCTAGTCGCACCGCAGATATTGAAAAAACGCTGGTAGTAGGTGTGCATGGACCTGCAGAAGTATATGTTTTTCTAATTGATGACAATCAAAACTTTTAGCTGTTTTAACCTCTTTTTTTAATCGTACCGCATTGTTTTCCGGCCAAACGTAACTTATGATCACAAAGGGTAGTAATGCAATTGTTTGAGCATTTTTAGGATGCGATAAACGACATTGATCAGTTTTCGTTTAAATAATTGTCGTCATTATTCAGCGGTTGAATTTCTATCTTTATCAACATGAAAAATAGTATAACAAAATTGTTTGTTTACGGTACACTCAGAAGTGGTTTTCACCATCCTGCTTTTCAATATATCGAAAAACACTTTCAGATTGTTGGTGCAGCAACTGTACAAGGAAAGCTGTATAACATGGGAGATTTTCCTGCCGCAGTTCCGACTTCTAACAAAGTTTTTATTAAAGGAGAATTATATGAATTGAAAGAAGCGGGTGAGTTTGAATGGGCAATTGAAAAATTAGACGATTACGAAGGGATAAATCCTGCAGAAGGAGAAACAAAGCTGTATAGTAGAAAGCTTACTGAAGTTAACTACGACGGTGGTGTTACTTTGGGATGGATTTATTGGTATAACCAGGAGTTGACCGGGCAGTCTTTAATACCATCGGGAGACATCTTTGATAAAACGACACACGAAAGCCAAGTTTAACGGATGGAATTGCCTCCAGGAAAAAAAATATACTTCTTATCCGACTTTCATCTGGGAGCACCCAACTATGAAAGCAGTTTGAAAAGAGAGAAAAAAATAGTTGCCTTCTTAGATAATATTTCATCAACTGCCGCAGCGATTTTTATTGTCGGCGATATGTTTGATTTTTGGTTTGAGTATAACTGTGTCATTCCTAAAGGATATACCAGGCTACTGGGTAAACTTGCAGAAATAACAGACTCAGGCATTCCCATACACTTTTTCGTTGGCAATCATGACATGTGGATGAGGGGTTACTTCGAGCAGGAGTTGAACATCGCGGTGTACTTTGACTCTAAACAGTTTGAATGGAATGGCAAACGATTTTTCATAGCTCATGGTGACGGTCTTGGACCTGGCGACCATGGATATAAATTGATAAAAAAAGTATTTAGAAACAGGATTAGTCGATTCTTGTTTGGATTGTTGCATCCGTCCTGGGGTATTGGATTAGCAAACTTTTTTAGCCGTAAAAGCAGAAAAAAAACCGGTACTTCAGATGAAGTTTTTTTGGGTGAAGAAAAGGAATGGTTGGTCATTTTTTCTAAAGAAGTCTTAGCAAAAGAGCACTTCGACTTTTTTATTTTTGGGCACAGGCATTTGCCCCTCGACATAAAACTTAGCGATAAAAGCCGGTACATAAATCTTGGAGATTGGATTAAATATTTTACTTACGCAGAGTTTGATGGAGAGCATACTTATTTGAAAAAAATGGACTAGTTGAATTGAAAAAATTTTTGACGATACTTATTGCAATTTTTGCCACCGTTTACTCCTTCGCACAGGAGGGAAATTTGAAAGTATTACTTATTCAAACGTTACCCCAGGAGGCAAAAGATTTCACAACCGATAACCTTGGAAATATTTATCTGCTGACAACAAGAAACCAGGTAATAAAGGTGAACGAAAAAGGTGATTACATAGCCACTTATAACGATGTAAAAAGGTATGGTAAGATCTACTCTATTGATGCGACAAACCCTTTGAAAGTGTTGGTTTATTACAAAGATTTCTCCACTATTATTGTCCTTGATCGATTGTTAAATGTTCGTACTACGGTTGACCTTCGTCAGCAAAACATTTTACAGGCAAGGGCTATTACAACAAGCTACGACAACAACATCTGGCTTTTTGATGAATTAGACAACAAGATAAAAAAGGTTGATGAGTCTGGCAAGGTACTACTGGAGTCAGCAGACTTCAGGCAGATATTTGATTCTGTTCCGACTCCTGTTTCGCTAAATGACCGCGATGGGCTATTATATCTCTACGATCCGGCTAAAGGATTAATCGTGTTTGACTATTACGGAGGCCGGAAGAATAATTATCAATTGCTGCACTTGAGCGACCTGCAAATTATTGATAGAAACACTATAACGGCAAGAGATAATAAGCACATTTTTATATATAAACCATCCTCCCTGCAGTTGTTGTCTTTTACCGCTTTTCCCGATCAGTCTGTTTTTAAAAAGATTAATTTTAATGGAAGCTTGGTGTACTGCCTTACCAATGAGGGCGAGTTACAGATTTATAAGGTTGTAAGATAGCCTCTAATTGTTTGATGTGCTATCTCGTCAGTACAATTGTGGTAGCAAAAATTTTTACTTTCTAATGATACAACCGGCTAAGTTGTTCATTATGACACCACTCCTTACCGACGCCTTCCTTTAACCTTAGTATCACCTACCTTCTTTTAAAATAAAATATTTGCCCTTTTAACATCCAAGAGATGAAAACGATAAAAGTGATAGACGATAATACACATTTTTACAGGAAAAAATGTGTTCTTTGTACGCAAAGAAATGGTACGCAAGTACTAATACAATGTCACATTGTATTGTAAGGTTGGTTATATAAACAATGCCGTATGAACGAACACAATTTAATAAGCCCTCTTTATCGACAACGGAATGGCGCGCTAATTAATAATCCGCACGCGCTGGTTACTTCTTACCCTGCAGTGCCAATAACTGTTGACTGTGTAATATTTGGGTTTGAGGAAAGCGAATTGAAAGTATTAATGATCAGAAGCGATCTGAAATATTTTGAAGGCAAATGGTCGTTGTTAGGGGATATCTTAAACGACACAGAAGACCTGGAAGAGGCAGCATATAGAGTTTTATTGCAAAGGACCGGAATGAACAATATTTTTCTTGAGCAAGTAAAAGCTTTTGGAGATCCTTCCCGTCATCCCGGGGGAAGAGTAATAACCATTGCGTATTGTTCTTTGTTAAATATAAAGCACCATGAACTAAAAACTCTTGATAATGAACTGCATTGGCACAATGTAAAAAGCATTACCGACATGGCTTTTGATCACCGCTTAATTGTAGATGAATGTTACCAGTGGTTGCAAAAACGAATACAAGAGCACCCGCTGGCTTTTAATTTATTACCCGAAAAGTTCTCGCTAAGGCAATTGCAAGATTTGTACGAAGTGATCCTTGGTGTAGAACTAGACAGAAGAAATTTTCGCAAAAAGTTCTTCTCTATGGACTTTTTAATAGACATGGACGAATTCGAGGAGAACGTGCCTCACAGGCCGGGAAAACTTTACAAATTTAATTTTGAGAAATACGAAAAGAACCGGAAGAATTGGTTCGCCATTGATTTTTAACTTCTGTTGATCCTCCAATTACGCGCCATTTATTTTAATTCACCGATTCACACGACTAATTTTTTTGCTGCGTTAAAAGATTTACTAATATTGTGTAAAAATTACACATTGATGTGTAATCAACGAAAACTGCTGTATGATATTAGTCTTTACTCGTTTTTTATTACGATGTATCTGGAATGTTACCAATAATGCATTATTACCAATTGTATTGCCGGTATCAAACCCTATTTTCTACGCAAAAAAGGTGGTAACTGGAAAAGTATCAAAATATTTCACTCTTTTTTTCCTGGCTTTGCTTCAACTTCGAAATTAATTAAATTCGTTTATGACTGATAGTGCCTTCTATACCTGTTTATCTTAAGGTTGACGCATCTATTTCGACTAATGGTTGTCTTACAAAAATACCTTTCACTTAAAGTACATTTTTAAAAGCAATACCTCCAATAATAACCTTTAAACACAGTTAATTTTTTTAAACAAAGAATCATGATTATCAAGAAATGGCTTTATGCGCTTGTCTTGCCTCTGCTTTTTTTAACCGGACAATTGTTTGCGCAAGAAAGAATAGTTACGGGCACAGTAACAGACAGTGCCGGCGCTCCAATAGCAAATGCTTCGGTTGTAGTTAAGGGAGCAAAAACCGGAACCCAAACTTCAGCAGCAGGAGCTTTTTCGGTAAGGGTTCCTTCCAATGCTTCAGTTTTGGTAATTAGTTCGATCGGGTACGGAAGCCGTGAAGTTGCTGTGCAGAACGCTCCGGTAAACGTAACAC
>JALYZZ010000445.1 GCA_030948675.1 Bacteroidota bacterium
TTTCAGGATAAGTACGGTAACTATTGGCACGTATCAACGCTGACCATTTCTGTAAAAGACATCTTTGAACGGAGACTGGGATTGTTCCCGGTAACCTTTAATAAAAAAGGCAATATGGTTACGCATACCGGGTTTGGCGATTATCCAATGGTGATGCCCGATCATAAAATAAAAGACGTGGGAGAACTTTTTCCAGGGTGGATGTTGTTGTCCTACAAAAAAGCAGCCGAGGCATCTTCAAGTCTGGACAATCATCCCGTGACTTTCGCTTTTGATGAAGAAATTAGAGATTACTGGAGCGCCAAGACCGGGGATAAAGGTGAATGGCTAAGCGTAGATCTTGGCGAGTTGACTACCATTGAAGCTGTGCAACTCAGTTTTGCTGAACACAATACGCAGCTTTTTGGTCGTGACGGCATCTTAGCACAGCAATATTTATTGGAATATTCAACCGATAACAAAAACTGGAAAACATTAGCAGATGAAACAACAAATAACGAGGACCTCACGCATCAATATCACGTAATGAAACCGTCATTAAAAGCCAGGTATTTAAAAGTAACTAACTACCGGGTACCGGGCGGTACGTTCGCCATTTCAGGTTTTAGGGTGTTTGGAACAGGCACCGGTAAAAAGCCGGCAAAAGTAACCTCTTTTGAAGCTGTGAGAGATACAAACGATCCCCGCAATGTTACACTCACCTGGAAAAAGCAAGCCAGTGCGATCGGCTATAACATCAGGTTTGGTATTGAAAAAGATAAATTGAACCGGGTGTACCAGGTTTATGACGATTCGAAAATTACCATCCGAAGTTTGAATAGAGATCAAAAATACTGGTTCGCTGTAGATGCTTTTGGAGAAAATGGGGTTACACGAGGTAGTGTTCAGTAAAGCATCCTTGTTTATTAAGATGGATATTCTTAATGAAAGAATAGCTAAACAAAGCTCAAAGAGTTTGTAAAATTACAGCTAACGAACAGGTATTTGCGAAGGATGGGAAATAGATATTCGTCAAGCCCGGCGTACTGAAGCCAAATTTATAATTTAATGTTGATGATTTGCACTTGGCTAAATTTATAACCTCCAGCTGGATATGCGGCTAAATTGAAATACAAAAGTTGAAGCACGGCTTCCGTCCGCCCGTATTTTGCCAAACCCCTTATTAGTGGCAGTTTTTGTTTCCTCGGAATCTTTCTATTATTCTTTGTCCAATTACATTAGATAAAATATGCAGTAAATCATTCCTAAGTTAAATGCTGAATGGCAAATTATTGAACCAAAAATTGAGCCTGAAAATTTTCTAAAGGCGAAAAATAATATGCTCACTAAAAACATACTTGTGACCCAAATTAACGTTGGTGTCGTAAAGTAGCTCCACTTATTATTGATAAATACCAAACCGAAATGCGAAATATGTGTCAATGCAAATGCAGAACTGTCAACGATTGATGCCTTTTTTTCACCAATTGATTTTTCAAAACTTGAGTGTACAATTCCTCTAAAGAACAATTCTTCTCCTATTGGACTAAAAGTCATTCCTGTAAGTGTCATAATCGAAAATAAAATGGTCTTGTCGTTAGCCTTTATGCCTTTTGGAATATTGTAAGACTTTCCAATATAATTGTACCAATTCTCGTAAGAATTCCCATATAAACCTTCTCCCAAAAAGTAAAGAAGAATACTTGCAATCAGTCCTGAAACAAAAGCAATTAAAAGCCAACTATATTTTTTAGGTTTCGTTATCCCTATTTTTTTCAGCCCTTGTTTGCTTAAAAATATGAACGGTGCAATTGCCGAAATAGTCATTATCAAACCTATAGAACCATAATTGCCCGAAGCATTTGCATTCAGGACTAAAATAAATCTTGGTATACATACTATGAAAATTAAGAACAGTCCGAAACTCCAATTAAAAACGAAAAACCTACTCCAAAAAGGTCTTAGTTCATTATTTCTGCTATTGTCTAAGGTCATCTATTCAATGCAGGTTGGTTTTGTAAAATTGCCACTAACGTAAGTGTTTACGATGTGGCGGCAATAGAATTACCGTCACCCTGGTTAAAGATATAAATCTAAATTCAAAAACTGCTCCTAAACTGCCTTCCCTCCGCCGCCATATTGTAAAGATATTTTCGCTTAATGCAAGCTCACAACTCGTCTTATTTTCCATTCATTTTTTTTGTTTTCCCACACAATCACAAATCGCCCAACTTTTGAAGGTGTCCCAATTGGTTCTTGATTGTTATGAAACTTGTGTAAACCTATTTCAATTGCTCCAAAGTCTTTAATTGGATAGACTTCTATGCTTCCTTTCACAAGTTCTCTTGTCACCTTTCCACAAATATTTTTTTGCGTTGCAGAAACGATGTCTTGCTTTGAAGTCAATAGTCCTCCTTGATCGTGATAAAATTCAATATTGTCTGAAAAGAAAGAACCATACTTGTCAAGATTTAAACTGCAAGTGTTGTAAGCCTCAAAGAAAATACTGTCTAATTTAATTATCGTGTCATATACCTGTTGGTTGTCTGGCTTATAGTTTTTTGTCAACCGATATGTTGTGTTTTTGGTTGTATTACAACTTGTGCAAAAAGCAGAAAGAACTAACGTGAGTAAAACTATTTTCTTTAAATATTTCATTGCTTCGTCTGACAAATTACTTTAGTGTTAAGGGTTTTTCAATGCTTGCAGCCAACGTGTATATTACCTCAATTGTACGAAATAAAATAAATCAATCCAATTCTTTATAAACAACTGGTATTCATCATAATCTTATTCGGATTGTCTTTTAGTATTTAGATCACGTTTTTGCCGCCGTTTTATTTCCCGCAAAGAATCCGCAATCCGTGCAACACAAAATCCGCAGCTTTTTTTCAAAACCTTATCTCCTAAGTATTATACTTGTTAGATTGTTATTGGCCAAAAGCAAACTTATTGTATCGATTTTTTTGGACTGTTTTGAATTAATTCAACATTTAAAATGAAACAGTGAAAATTAAGTAAAGTGATAAATTTGCCGAAAAACAGAGTATAAATGGGATTATTAAGAGGATAAAAAGGGGTGTTAAAATGCGCAGTAATGATACGTGATTGCCCTTGGCACTATAGGAAGAATATGGCAACTTCTCCTGCAATCACTCCTTCAATGAGTGAAAGACTACTCGATATGATAATTAATATAAGTACTATTGTTTCTAAGCCAAAAAAGGTGGTTCCTAAGCAGGGTATTGTATGACGCAATAAGTGCTAACTGCGGCTTAATAATTATATAACTTTTTCTTTTCGCTGGTAATTTTCCTTTTCGATAATTAAATACATGGTAGGCACTACAAACTGGGCAAACTAACGCCTTGCTGCTCACACTTAACAGTTAACGCCAAAACAAACGGTTCGAGATTCCCGACGCCCGCGCGCCAGCTTCTGCGGCAGTTATTTCGCCTAAAGTGTATTCGCCACCCGAGATGATGTTTACCGGCCTACCGACTGCTGTTCGCAGATAGAGCGCTTTGTTGTACACATCCTGTATGCACTGCGCGTGGGTGACGTCTCTTGTTATGAGCCAATCGCTCAAGACGAACTGCCCCTGCTCCATAACGTTAAATGATCTTCCAACCACCACTTGTGGTGCATTTAAGACATCCTGAACCAATTGCTTCTCGATTGGAGTTAGTTCAGTGATCCGAATGCTTTGCCACACAGATTACCAATCTGGAGTTATGGCCCAGGAAGGCGTGAATTTTCCTGCGGCTTTCTGCATTCGCGTGGGCTTCCGCTGCCAGCGCATTTGCCCCCCCATGGGC
>JALYZZ010000505.1 GCA_030948675.1 Bacteroidota bacterium
ATGACAAAAGTGGATGCTGTAAAAAAACAACCCCTCCGCTCTGGCAGAAGGGTTGCAAGAAATTTTCTGCGAAAACTGTTACTGACCTTTTTTATCTTTCGACTTGCCATGCAGATATCCTGCGGCTGCGCCAACTGCCCCCCCTATTAACGCACCTTTACCCTTTTTGTGGCTAACCGCTGCTCCCACACCTGCACCTGCCGCACCACCAATAACGGCGTCCTTTTTACGGTGACTCCAATGTTTTTTTTGTGCATAGCTATACTCACATGTAAACATAATTAGGGTAGCTACTAAAAGAAAGGCTGCAAATAATCTTTTCAAACTTTTTTTCATGATAAGTTTTTTAAACAATTAAAAAATAAGTTTTTAATGCATAACTGGTTAACCTCAATAAGCAGACGAGGTACTAATAAGCAAAACTTTTCAATAAATGTTTGGATTATAAGAATACATGGAAGATGCTGTTTCAAAATCGGTAGAAACAGTGTTGAAGCTGCCTGCCGATTTTCTATTCTGCTTGTCGTTCTGCTAGAAAACTTCATGCCAAAACCCACGCCACAATCGTAAGATAAAAAACTGTTTTGAACGTATTGTTTCAGGTATGGCTGGTAATTTTTCCACCGGGCAATGATGAGTTGCAGTGCTAATCAATTTTCCTTCCTGGGGATTGGAAGGAATCAAAACTGTTCAACTGCTACTCCGGCAAACCGTTGTACCATACAAACATCTCTTACCTTCGCACGATGAAGTTTCTCATCATCCGTTTTTCTTCTATAGGAGATATTGTACTTACAACCCCCGTTGTGCGTTGTCTAAAACAACAAGTGGAAGGTGCAGAAATTCATTACTTAACTAAAAGAAATTTTAAGGAAATAATCGAAAGCAATCCTTACGCAGATAAGCTTCATTTGTTAGACGATAACTTAGATTCTTTGATGGAAGAGTTGAAGCAGGAGGATTTTGATTATATCATAGACCTGCATCACAATTTGCGAACACTGAAAATAAAAAAGGCGTTGCAAAAAGTGCATGCTTACTCTTTTAATAAACTCAATGTGAAAAAATGGGTGCTTACTGCATTTAAAATAAACCTGCTGCCCAAGCTACACATTGTTGACCGGTATTTGGAGACCGTTAAACAGTTTGGTGTGAAGAATGATGGAAAGGGCCTCGATTACTTTATACCTGCAAAAGATGTAGTTCCTGAACAGGATATTCCCGCTGCCCAGTCGCTTGGCTATATTGGTGTTGTTATTGGTGCTGCCCACAACACCAAAAAACTGCGCCGGCATAAGTTGAAGGAGTTATGTGAAAAAATCAAACACCCCATCATATTGCTTGGAGGCCCTGAAGACAGGGCGATAGGTGACGAAATAGCAGCGCTGGATCCTATTAAAATTTACAACTCTTGCGGTAAATTCACCCTAAATGAAAGTGCAGACCTGGTAAGGCGGGCAAAGGCTATTGTGACCCACGATACCGGTTTGATGCACATTGCTGCCGCTTTTAAAAAACCAATTATCAGCATTTGGGGTAATACTGTTCCTGCATTTGGTATGACTCCTTATTCCGGCGACAACCACATACCACACAACTTGTTTGAAGTGAAGGGACTTTGGTGCCGACCCTGCAGCAAGATCGGCTACAGCAAATGTCCGTTAGGACATTTTAAATGTATGGAAAAGCACAATATATTAGAAATAGCAGAAAAAGCGGAACGTCGATATTAGAATAGTATTTATTTAAGAAGAGTGACATAGAACGAAGATTTTAGAACCAGAGAATTTAAGATTAAACACATATAAATCGAAATAATATTTCTTCTTTCATGTTTTTTCTTGTCAATCGTCTTAATTTTAACGCATTCTTTAATTAAAAAGTGTAGAATGATGGGTAAAAAAACACTACTCCTTTTCCTTTGTTGTTTATTTTCAGCGATGCAAATTCTGGTTGCGCAAACAAGAATAACAGGAAAAGTGTTAGACGAAAAAAACGGTGCACCAATTGGGGGTGCTACGGTCTCAGTAAAAAACAATACAAAAATCTCTACTGCCACTGCTGACGATGGGTCCTTTAGCCTTAATGCTCCTGCAAACTCAAGGCTAATTATTACCTACGTCGGGTATAAGCAGATGGAAGTAGTAGCGTTTTCAAGCCCGGTAACAGTAAGACTTGCCGCAGGAGAATCTGCATTGAGTGAAGTAGTTGTAGTGGGCTACGGCACAAGATCAAAGCAAGATGTAACCGGATCTGTGGTAAGAGTAACTGCCAGGGAAGTTAATAACACCCCTGTCACCAGTTTTGAGTCTGCTCTACAGGGCCGCGCAGCAGGAGTGCAGGTGCAGCAACAAAGCGGAAAACTTGGGCAAGGCATCAATATTCGTATCAGGGGTGCTTCTTCGGTGAGTGCCGGTAACGAGCCTTTGTATGTAATAGATGGCATTCCGGTTATTGCTCCTCCAGCAACTTCAAGCGGCACACTATCTTCAAACGGCGCAGCTACCGATGCATTAGCCGATATAAACATGAATGATATTGAGTCAATTGACATTCTAAAAGATGCTTCTGCTACTGCCATCTACGGCTCACAAGGATCAAACGGTGTAGTAATTATTACAACCAAAAAAGGAAGATCCGGAACATCCAGAATAGACGTTGGATATTACACCGGGTTTCAAAAGCCAACTGGCAGACGCGAATTTATGAATGCCCGGCAGTATATTGACTACTTTGAGCAGGCAGCTATAGGCGCGGCAAAACAAGATTTCGCCGCAGGCAGATATGCTACACTTGATGCAGCGCTAACTGCAAATAAAACAAACGTTGAAAATCGTTTCACAAGGTACTCTGCCGGAAATACCGATTGGCAAACAGCCAAAGTAAGTACCGACTGGCAAGACCAGGTTTTTCAACACGCGCCTATTTCCCAATATGATTTAAGCTTGTCAGGAGGCTCCGATAAAACGAAATATTACATTTCAGGCCAATACCTCGATCAAACAGGTATAGTGGTTAGAAATGGTTTTAAGCGTTACAGCGCCCGCATCAATCTCGACCAGCAGATAAAAGACTGGTTCAACGTTGGCATGAATATGAGTTTTTCAAGATCGCAAAACGATCGGTTGTCTAACGATAACCAATTCTCTACGCCGATACAAATTGTCGCACTTTCACCTATAACGCCGATCATAGACCCAAGAACCGGTTTGTTAAGCGGTGCGCTTGACCCCGCTACAGGTAATCCAAATACTAATTATCCTGTTTATTATAATCCACTGCTTAGTGTGGGTAACGCATCTTACAAAACACTCGTAAATAGAACTATTGGCAATGTGTATGGAAACTTAAACATAACCAAAGGTTTAACTTTTCGGAGTGAATTAGGGTTAGATCAGTTAAACCAATCTGAAGAGGGTTTTAATGGAAGAGTAACCGCTCGAAATTCTGGTTTTACTGCTGCCAGCGGTTTTGGCAGCGGGTTTTATAATACAGCGCAGGTTTTAAACCTTACTACCAACAATTACTTTCATTACAACAATGCTATAGCTGATGTTCATAATGTTGATTTAACTGGCGGTATGGCTTTTCAAAAATCTAACACGGCAACTTCCGGAGCTGCAGCACAGGGATTTCCTAGTGATGCTTATCAAAAGTTAGCAAGCGGAGCAACAAAAACTACCGCAACTTCCAGTGCCACCTCAAACACACTGCTTTCTTACTTCCTAAGAGCCAATTATAAGTTTAGAGATAAGTACCTTTTGGCCTTAAGTGGCAGGATAGATGGTTCATCAAGATTTGGAGTAAATAATCGGTACGGATTTTTTCCGGCTGCATCAGCAGGATGGCTTATTAACAAAGAAAAGTTTTTGTCAGACGTAAACTGGTTAAGCTTACTTAAGATTAAAGCAAGCTATGGTTTTAATGGTAATGACCGCATTCCCGATTTTGCTGCAAGAGGCCTTTATTCGGGCGGAGCGGCCT
>JALYZZ010000510.1 GCA_030948675.1 Bacteroidota bacterium
CAAATAGGGTGGGGGTAGATGACGGATTAGGTTTTGATGAACGACTATATATTTTATTAGGAGCAGGCCTGTTAGCTGTTATTATCGGGCTTGTCTGGTTTAACAGGCGACCCCGATACCGCCCGCAGGTGGTAACAAAAGCGCCTGTAACAGAAGACAAACCAGTAGAAATAAAGCAGCCAGACTCCTCAGAATATTTGTATAAAATAAGAGAATTGCAACCAGACTCAGACAGTTCATCTTTTTACAAATTGCTCTGCAAAAATTTGAACGATTATTTAGAAAGCAAGTTTACAATCGCTGCCGCTCAGTTACCAACTTATATACAGCAGCATCCGGAAAGTGCTACTGAAATGCAATTGTTTAAGGGGCTGTTGGACGATTGTAGCCTGGGCATGTATACTCCTGCTTATACAATAGAGGAAGCCATGCAGCACAGGCTGCTGGCTATTGAAGTTATAAACCGCATTGAACGTATAAACAATCAATACATGCCAAAAAGCTAAATGCGGTGGTGTGCAGCTACTGGATTTAATTTCTATTCCGTATACTTATAGCCCACTCCCCGAACAGACTGAAAGAATTTTGGATTACGGCTATCTTTCTCAAAATACTTTCTAAAGTTTAAAATAAAGTTATCTATCGTTCTGGTCGTGGGAAATACATTGTAGCCCCAAACTGATTGAAGTATTTTTTCGCGTGTTACTACTTCATTTCGATTTTCTATTAACAGTTTTAGCAGCATCACTTCCTTCTTGCTTAGTTCAATCTGCATATTATTCCATGTAGTAGCTGCCTGCGCTTTAAAATCAACTTTATTATTACCAAACTCATAGGTATCACCTATCGTTTCTTTGTCAAGAAGCTTTTTATTTTTTAAAATAAGCTTATCAACCCGCAGCAACAATTCTTCCAGGTTAAACGGTTTAATCATGTAATCATCGGCACCCTTCTTTAACCCTAATACCCTGTCAGCACTCGAGTTTTTAGCACTTAGGATTAATATGGGCACTTCGTTATTTTGAATGCGTATCGTTTCTGTTACCGTTATTCCATCTACATGTGGCAACATTACGTCCATTATAATAAGGTCAAAATATTCATCCTTTATTGCTTTCAGTGCTTCGTTGCCATCGTATGCGGAAGTTATCTCATAGCCCTCCAGCTCGAGGTTTAACTTCAATGCTTCATGAAGATTTTCCTCATCTTCAACCAGCAAAATGTTCGCTTTACTTTGTTCCCTAATCATAGCTGTTATGGTTAAAAATGGTGCAATTGCTTTTAGCTAACTGGTAGGAAAGGACACAGTAAAAACAGATCCTCTTTCACCATTGCCGGCTACAGTTATTTCTGCCTGATGATCTTTAGCAATTTGCTTTGACAAATACAACCCCAGGCCAGTGCCTTTTGCTGTTCTGGTTACCTCGTTGCCAACCCTGTAAAACTTTTCGAAAATTTTACTTCGTTCGCCTTCGGCAATACCAGGGCCTTCATCTTTTACAACGAATTCTATTCCCCGCAAGTCTTTCACCAGTGAAATGGTTACAGTAGCATTTTTAGGTGAATATTTTAAAGCATTTTCAATCAAATTCGACATTAGCATCTCTAACAACAATTCTTCTCCCGTTACAAATAATCTGTCTTCAAACATACCTTTTATTTCCCTTGATCCTTGCCTGGTCTTAAAATCATTAAAGACCCTTTTTGCTAATTCACTTATGTTCACTTCGTTTTTTGAAATCTTATATTCCCCTGCATCTAATTGCGAAGCAAGTAAGATGTTGTTACACAAAGAATTTAAGCGGTTTACCTCCTGTAAAGTAATGTTTATCAACCGTTGTTGCTGTTGTTCTTCAAGGCGCCTTTTCTGCATTGTCTCCAGGTTGAGCCGCGTTACAGCAATAGGAGTTTTTAATTCATGGGTAACTGCCATCATGAAATTCTGCTGTTGCAATGAAAGTGTAAGTTGCCTGCGGGTAGCCCTGTAAACAAAAACAGCTCCGATTAAAATCAATGCTAAAAAAGTAGAACCCTCCCCTATGTATTGTGCTGTTTTTCGCCTTTTTAATTCGTTTATCCTGGCAACTTTAGCAGCATATCCTGCATCGAAGGGCTTTAACTCGTTGAGCAAAAGATCAGACATCCGCGTGTTTTGATGCTGAAGTGAAATAAACCAGTACACCAGCGCAGCGATAATATACAACAAGACAAACCAGTACACAATTGTAATGGTTGCAAGCCTTTTTGTTTTAAAAATGCTCATGGCTGTTTTACCTTTTCAACCCGTATGCCCGCATTTAAAATATGATCAAGTGGGTCTTCCCTCATATCCTGCTGTAGAGTAAAAGTATATACGCCTTTATGTAAGGGGGCTGGCTTATCGCTAAAGGAAAGCCGGTGTTCAAAAACATCATCCATACCGCTGCCCAGCCATCCTTGCCTGTTATTACCCAGTATAAATTCTCGCCTGACGTTTACTACTTCGCGTGGCCCTTTTAAGGTTAAATTTACCCAAATGTTGTTGTAGGCATAAGCATCTTCGTGCCGTAAAACAAAAAAGATATTGTACAACCTGGTTGTATCGGTGATCTCGAAAGTAAAAGAAGGTTTTTCGGCACTTTTCCAACTATGCAGGGGAAAAGCGGTTGTCTTTTCATACACATCAATTGTCTGGCACGAAGTGAGTATAAGTACTATTAACAGTATAAAGGAACACTTATTCGACAAAGTTTTTTTACAAAGATAAAGAACAGTGATTTGTTTGATTTTATTAACCATCAGCGATATGAGACTCTAGTGTTAACTGCACTCCGGGCAAAATTGCATCGTTTCAGAAAGTACTACAATACATTTAAGACTTGTTCTTTTGCCTTCTCCAGTTCATCTTTCATTAACACAACGCTTTTTTGCATTTCGGAGTCGTACGCTTTTGATCCTGTGGTATTGATTTCTCGTCCGATTTCCTGCATAATAAAAGAAAGTTTTTTGCCCTTACCTTCTTCAGATTCTGTCAAAATACTTGAGAAGTATTTGCAATGATTTTTTAACCGCACCTGTTCTTCAGTAATATCGATTTTCTCGATATAGTAGATCAATTCCTGTTCAAGGCGATTGGAGTCATAATTGTCTTTACCAAGATTGTCTTCCAAAGTTTTCGCCAGGCCATCTTTAATTCTTTGCTGCCGCATTGGTTCCAGCATTGCTATTTTTTCGGCATGAAGGGTAATATTCTCAATGCGCAGCGCAAGCTCTTCTTCAAGTGATTTTCCCTCGTCGATTCTATGTTTTTTCAATTGGCTGATTGCGCTTAACAATACCGCTTCAAAACCTTTCCAGTCATCATCGGAAAGAATAGTATTGCTTGGAGTAATAACATCGGGAAGTTTAAGCAATGCACTTAACACATCGCCTGGATTTAGATTTAATTCCTCCGACAGTTCAGCGATTGGTTTGTAATATGCTTTAGCCAGTTCCTTATTGATGGTTACGGGCTGCGCTGAACCATTTTGCTTAATATAAATCAAACACTCCACACTACCCCGCACCAGCTTCTCCTGTAAGATGTTTCTTATATCAAATTCAAAGGGTTTTAACAAGGGGGGAATTGTGATTCGCAGATCAAATTGTTTTCCGTTTAATGATTTCACTTCTACCAGGAAAACTTTGTCATCAACTGCCTGTTCAGCCCTCCCAAAACCCGTCATCGATTGAAGCATGCGTATTGTATTGTTATTGGTAAAAGTAAATGAAATTGAATGAAGTAATTAACTGAATGTTGACCATCTTTTGGGTGTTACTGTTTTGAACACACCTCAGCATCTGTAATGGTGATGAGGTAATTAACACCATATAAATTGGTTATAATTCTTGAAGAATGCAATCGGATAGGGTTGGGCTACTATTGCAAAAAACATAAAACACGGTAAAACAATCGATTTGAAACTATATCAGGTATAAAACAAAAACCAGCTCGAAAAGCTGGTTTTTGAAGTACTTCTATAACAGGATTTTATTGCTTTGTTACACTAAATTTATCAGTTGCAAAGTTTACCTGTATTTTATATGTTCCGTCGGTTGTGGGTCCGGGAAAATTAGAGGGTAAATCATAGCCGAAATCTCCACCCTGCCATAACCCGGTGATAGAATTGTCTTTTACTGCATACTTGTGAGCCCAATCGCCATTAACCGGCAACAACAAAAATTCTTTGCTGCCTATCAAAGGCAAAGTAAGCTCGAAGAGTGATGAATTAACACGGGTGAACTTCTGAGTAGTTTCGGGCACCGGATTGTTCCATCCGCCAGTGGTAGCATTACCAACAATAAACAAGTTATCGGGAAGGAAGCCTGTATAAGGCGTAACGGTAAATTTACCAAGCTGAAAGTCGACTGTTATCCTGTAGAGCCCTGAAGTGGCAGGGCCGGGAAAATTGTCGTTTAGATCTAGGCCAAAATCTCCACCCTGGTTTAAATTAGCTTTTGATTTATCGGCAACTGCAAACTTATGTCCCCAATCTCCATTTAACGGAAGCAACAGATACTCGAGTCCGCCATTAAGTTTAAAGACACCAGAAAAAGTGGTTTCGTTTAATTTTGTAAACTCCTGGGCAGGAACCGGAACAGGATTATTCCATCCCCCCTGAGTTGCGTTGCCTACTATAAATAGTCTGCCTGTTGTTGGTAAAGCAACTTTAGGAGGGATCTTATAAGGGGTCATTTTAACCTTAACGATATTTGAAGCGATTCTCTCATTATTGTTAGCATAGGAAGAAGTTACCCTAATGTCCATATCCGCAGGCACGTTAAAAGAATATCCTTTCGCTAATAATATTGCATTTAATTCTTTACCCGTAAAGGAAGTGCTTAAACTACCTATTACAACACGGCTGTAGCTTTTTGTAAAATTCTTACCGGTTGAGTCAATGTCAATGATGTATTTAACGGAGTTGGGATCAGAAGCTGCATAATTGGGATAAGTCCAGTTTATTGTTAATGCAGTTTTGGTGGAGTCTGCGGGAGCGGGCGCAACCGATGCAGATGAAGCAGACAAAGCCGCGGCAATGCCATTTTGATTTTGTGGCAATTCCTGCACCTTGTCGCAAGCAGTAAAAACCACAGCCGCAAATAGCGCAAAGAAGATTTTAAAAGTACGTTTCATATTTACTTTTTTAGTGTTAGTTATTGTGGTGTTACTGTAAACTTACCTCTCTGAAAGTCTACAGTAATCTTGTAGTTGCCAGATGCAGGCGGAGCAATTAAATCGCCACCACCAATTTTGAAATCATCACCGTTTACGTTATTTGTATTGTTGCTACCTGTACCTCCATATTTCACATCCCAACTGCCGTTTGATGGAAGCAATAAATAAGAACCTCCACCTGTAAGAGGAAGGGTTATCTGGTAAAAAGTTTCAGAAATTTTAGTTAGTTGTTGAGCAGGTTCAGGTACAGGATTGTTCCATCCTCCAGGGGTGGCATTTCCTACAATGTAAAGTTTGCCTGATGCAGGCGGCGCCACTTTTGGAGGAATAGCGTAAGGCGTTACGGTTAATTTTAAGACGTTAGAAATGAGGGGCGCCACACTTTTAGAACCTAATCCTGCCTTAACCCTTATCTCCAGGTTGTGCGGCATGGCCGGCTTCAATACCAATTGATTTAATAAGTAGTCGTTGAACTGGGCATTGGTAAATGAAACACTTAGATCTTTACTTACAGCCACCGTTTGCTTATTAGGATTGGTAAAATTTGCGCCTGCAGTATCGATTTCGATTAAATAATTAACATCCTGAGAGCTGATACCGGTTGTAAACTGGTAATTAGGATTAGTCCACATAAGTTTAATAGCCTCGTCGTTTTGATTGGCATAAGACAAGGGAATAGAACCTGTGACGGAAGCAGTTAAAACGGGCGCAAAGCCGCCTTCGAGATAATCTTTATACTCATCCTTTTTACAAGACCATAAGGCCGAAAAAAGAAACGAGAATACTAACAATATTTTTGTTACACTTTTCATTTGGGATAGTTTGAGCATTCGATTAATATTAATAGCCAGGGTTTTGAGTCAGGTTTGGATTAGCCGTTCTATTAGATGCCGGAATTGGAAATAAATTATATTTTGCATCAACCGCCGTTCCTGATGAAACGCCCCCTTTCCATGGCCACAAATAAGTCGCGGTAGTTAACATGCCGTAACGTATCAGGTCGGTACGGCGGTGGCCTTCCCAATACAATTCGCGTGCTCTCTCATTCAACACTGTCTGCAAGGTAAGATCGGCTGGAATTAATTTACCTACATCGTTTGGTCCATAACTGCCTGCGTATGCTCTAAACCGAATTCTGTTCATATAATCTAATGCAGTTCCTGCATCGGCGCCTGTTCCTCCACGCAGAAAAGCTTCGGCATAAATAAGATACATTTCAGGCAAGCGGAAAATAGGAAAATCAATATCAGCAAAATCGCGGTTAACGTCAGACACTGCACCGCCGTCGCTTCGGATGTTTTTCCATTTATTTACGTGAAGCCCATTATCAAAAACCGATATGTCACCTATTTGAGTTTGAGATGGAGTTACATCGTATTTAGAGGTTCTAAACATCGCTCTCTGATCAGTAGCGCCGGAAAGATCAGTAAATTTATCGCCAAGTGCTTTCGTTGCACGATATCCGCTCCAGCCTCCGCCTACACCAAATTCATTGTGATCGTCGCCCGAAGCTGCATGAACAAAAAACGTTGTATTTCCGTAAGATTTGGTACGTAAGCCGTCACAATTGACAGCATAGATAAACTCGTTCTTTTGCTTATCGTTATCTGCCATAAACAATTGGCTATACTTCGGGCTTAGAGTGTATCCTGCACCAATTACCTTTTTCGCATACGTTATGGCATCAGTATATCTTGGTTGTTGAACGTAAACATTCGCGTTAAGGTAAATCCTCGCTAACAAAGCCCATGCAGCAGCCTGGTCAACCCGACCGTATTCGGCAGTTTTTGCAGGTGCCAGGTCCGCGTCAATAGCTAACAATTCTTTTTCTATATAGGCAAACAAGTCTGCCCGTTGTATTTCAGTAGGCAGATCGGTGCCTATTTTATTTTCTTCAGTTATAAAGGTCGATTTGCCAAATAAATCCATCATCACCCAATAATTAAAAGCTCTCAAAAACCTGACTTCAGCTCTTGACTTCTTTATTTCAGCAGCATCTGCTCCGGAGATTCCGCGAGCCAACACTTTTTCATCGGTCGACTCACGCAGATATTCATTTGCAACTGTGATGTTGTAAATGGGCCGTGCATACATTCCTAATAAAAACGGATCAGAACTAGTCCATTTTAAATCATGAAAATCATGAATTGTCTGGTCATTCCAAGATACTACAGCCTCATCAGTCGGCAGTTCCTGGCAGTTAAAAAAGCCTCTTATAAAAGGTGATTGCGAGCCTTCATCAAGCCCCTGAATATCTGAAGCTCCGGCGGGGCCGGCATTACCAGTGGTAGCAAGTCCTCCATACACTTTTGCAAGTACACTTTTGTAACCTGCAGGCGTTGAATAAGTGGTTGCCGAGGTCAGATCATTTTGCGGAAAAAGATCGAGCTTTTTTGCACAGGAGGCTATCGCGGATACGCCTACAAACGCAACTAAAATGTTTATAGTTCTATTTTTCATAATGCACAACTTGTTTAATTAAAAATCAAAATTCAAACCAAGTGAAAAAATGCGGGGACGCGGATAAATGTTTCCATCAACACCTGAGTCGCTGGAGTTTTCAGGATCTAAACCTCTATATTTTGTTATTACCAACACGTTTTGTGCAGTTGCAGTGACCCGCAAATTGGCTTTGTCTTTAAACACTTTACCAACAGTATAACCCAGGTTAATATTGTCTAATCTTAAAAAAGAAGCGTTCTCTATGTAATAATCAGATAGCATCTGGTTATTATTAAAGTTGGTTGCAAGGAAATTTGTACTGGCGTTACCGATAAAATTGAGGGGGTTTTGAATAGCTCTGATTACGCCGCTGCCAGAATTGAAATTATTATAAAGATAATTTCCAAGCGAACCATGAGCTGAAAGGCCAATTGTAACTCTTTTGTATTGTACCTGTGTATTGATACCGAGCAATACGTCCGGAGCCGGCTTTTTATAATAGTACCTGTCATCGTTGTTTACCTGGCCATTTCTGTCAATATCTTCATACAATCCTTCGATCGGAGCGCCGTTTGCTCTATTGTATACCTGTTTGTATACATTAAAAGTATAAGGGGCATACCCTACCGCAAATTTTCCAATATTATTTCCGGTACCGCCACCAATACCACTTACATCGATTCCTTTAAAGTTTGGATCATTTTGTTTTAAAAGGTTAGTGATCTTTGTATTGTTGTAAGTGTAATTAAAACCAAACTCCCAGGTAAGGTCTCTTGTTTTAACCGGAACGGTATTTAAAGTAAGTTCAACTCCTTTATTTTCAATATTACCCACGTTGGTAGTAATCTGGTTTACAAAATTACCACCTGGTGCAACGGGTACAG
>JALYZZ010000529.1 GCA_030948675.1 Bacteroidota bacterium
GCACTCAATACCATTTTTTACAGGCATATTAATATCGAGAAAAAGAACGTCAGGCAAGGTTTTTAAAATAAACCGCCACAGTTCAAGCCAGTTTGCTGCATACGATATCTTTAAGCTTCCCCCTACTTTTTCGGCGGCTTCCTTTAAGATAAAAAAGTCATCCTTATCGTCATCCGCCATTAAAATATGCATAGCAAGGTCGTTTTGAATTGCAGTGTTTATTATACAAATAAAACAAAATTTCAAAGATTATTGTTGTAAATGTTGTTACACTCGTTCCTATACCGATTATCCCTTTTAACCCAATGGCAACATCTTTTCTCTTTTGCCGTAATGCTTCAGTGAGGCAGCTTTTCTTCCGCTACAATGCTTTGGGTAAGATTTTTTGAGGTATTGCACCATACTTGCAATTGCTCTCGATATCACTTTTAAATTAGAAAAACTACATCTTTCACATGCAATGGTACGAAGGGGATGTGGAGGCCGCTATAGCGGAACGAAAAGGTTGCAAGTATGAACCAAAAACAATCTTTTAAGATAGTTCATCTAATACAAACGTGGGATTCATTGTATGAGGATTTCGAAGGATTTAAGCCCGTAAACCTTGGTTTTGGTGGCTCTACACTTGCAACTATCGTTTTATTGTGGCACATATCCCACTTTTTTAGTTGTCTATAATTCACATTTTCCGACGATGATAATGCCGAAAAAATAGTTTAGTTAACAACAGCAATTATTATCTGAATAGATATATTTACCTTCTAAAACTTACACTTATGAGAAATGATGAAATAGACTATAAGATTTTCGGGGAGGAAATGCAGTTTGTAGAAATTGAACTTGACGCGAACGAAACGGCAATTGCAGAAAGCGGAGGCTTTATGATGATGGATGATGGCATACAAATGCAAACCATTTTTGGCGACGGAAGCCAAAACCAGTCAGGCGGTGGATTATTAGGAAAGTTGTTAGGTGCTGGTAAAAGATTACTCGTTGGGGAAAGCTTGTTTATGACTGCTTTTACAAATACCGCCTATGGCAAGAAAAAGGTCAGTTTTGCGTCACCTTATCCCGGTAAAATCATACCCCTCGATTTATCAAAACTTGGCGGTAAAGTGATCGCACAAAAAGATGCTTTTTTGTGTGCGGCCAAAGGGGTTAGCATTGGCATAGACTTTCAAAAAAGATTAGGTACAGGCCTCTTTGGTGGCGAAGGTTTTATCATGGAACGAATTGAGGGAGATGGAATGGCGTTTATGCATGCAGGAGGACATGTTTTTGAAAGAGTATTGCAACCAGGTGAACTAATAAAAATTGATACCGGCTGTCTTGTCGCATTAACCCAAACAGTGGATTATAACATTCAGTTTATTGGAGGAATTAAAAATTCAATATTTGGAGGTGAAGGACTATTTTTTGCCACGCTAAGAGGACCCGGCAAGGTTTGGATACAAACGTTGCCAATAAGCAGACTGGCAAGTAGAATATTATCTTACGGCACCACGAACCGAAAAGAGGAAGGAAGCATTTTAGGTGGTCTTGGCAATATGCTTGACGGCGATGGGTATTAAAGTTAGCCGCGTGAAAAACTGTTTAAATCAAATTAGGGCAAAGGATTTTTTCCTTTGCCCTAATTTGATTTTGTATTACTAACCCTGGGTCTTCAAACCTAAATATCGCAAATTTTAACGCTTTGGCTTAAGGATGCTAGAACATCTGGTCGCTTTGGTACAAACTCTTGCCCAATGTGGCCTTTGTAACCTGTATCCAGTATTGCTTTTACAATAGCCGGGTAATATAATTCTTGTGTGTCGTCAATTTCTCCGCGCCCCGGAACCCCCCCTGTATGATAGTGAGAAATGTAGGGATGAAATTCTTTAATCGTGGCTATTACGTCTCCTTCCATAATCTGCATATGGTAAATATCGTATAGCAGTTTAAACCTCTCAGATCCGATCATCTTTGCAAGTTCAACACCCCATTTTGTATGATCGCATTGGTAGTCTTTGTGGTTTACCTTACTATTAAGCAACTCCATCGATACTATCACCTTATACTTTTCTGCTATGGGCATCAGTCGCTTAAGACCTTTGGCGCAGTTTTCTAACCCCTGCTCGTCACTGATACC
Source organism: Bacteroidota bacterium (assembly GCA_030948675.1). GTDB lineage: Bacteria > Bacteroidota > Bacteroidia > Chitinophagales > Chitinophagaceae > Segetibacter. Next base: position 2,129 of record JALYZZ010000529.1, read on the forward strand.
CCTTCTGTTACCAGAGAAGGTGATGATCTTATCTAATCCTGCGTTCGCTGCTTTGGGTATTACATCCTGAAAGCTGGCTAACAACTCGTCATGAAGTGCCGGATTATTCCATCCATCAGTAATGCCCTTACCAGCCCCCCATGGCATGGCGCAGGTAAGTCCGTATTTCTTTATGGTAGGCCATTCCTCTGGACCTTGCAATTCGATAGATGACATACCCATATCCTTTACCGCTTTACACAAATCGTCAAGCGAGATTTTAGGATAGCACCATTTACATACAGAATGATTTACGTTGCCCTTAAGCTTTAAATCCCTGAAGTCTTCTTTAAGAAGTTCCGCTCGTGCGGCTGAAGGAATAGCCATAGAAGCTGATAGAAAAGCTGCACTGCCTGTAATGTTTTTTAACAGCGTGCGACGTGAAATTTGTTTTTTCATATTGTTATTCGAGGCTTAATCGTTAGTAAAAATGATTTAGAAAAGATGCGCGTTGTACCACAGTAATAACGACAGGATAAATGTAACTGTTACATTATTAAATGAAGGAAAAATTTTGACAAATGAAGGAAAAAACTTCCACGACAATTGAAAAATCGTGAGTAATTTTCCATTGTAATTTTTGTTACAGGTGCGATCAATTAAAGTATTTGTCTAAATCGCCATCTTCGCCTATACTTGCCATCCTTACGATAAATTAAAGCCATTGAAATAATGAAGCAGTCACATGTAGGTTTTCACTCCAATATCAGCATTTTGCTAAAAAGTATTCTTTTTGCAAGCGTAGTAAATGTAGTGTCATGCACTAACTCGAAAAACTCAATCAAGAGCAGTGCGCAAACGCAAAGCAAACCGGAAACTAATATTGCAACAAAAGTAGAATCGCCGACGGATGTTGCAACCTTACCGAAACCTCGTGTTCTTACAGAACAGGAAAAACACGAACCGGAAAATGCGCTGCTGGGTCTTGTAGCCTACAACGGCCTTGAAGTTCACACTGTAGCCACTGAGCCTATGTTAAAAAATCCAACAAATATTGATGTAGATGATCGTGGTAGAGTGTGGGTAACCGAGGCTTACAATTACCGTCCTGAAATTAACGGAAATCCGACAAATCCTCAGGGAGATCGAATTATGATATTGGAGGATAAAGACGGCGATGGTAAGGCCGACACTGCCAAAGTTTTTTATCAGGGACCTGAAATCAATGCTCCACTTGGGGTGTGCGTATTAGGAAATAGGGTTATTGTATCACAAAGCCCGTATATATGGGCGTTTTATGATGACAATGGAGATGACAAAGCTGATAGAAAAGAAATATTGTTTCAAGGTATTGGTGGTGAACAACACGATCATGGCGCGCATGCTTTTACATTTGGTCCCGACGGTAAGTTGTACTTTAACCTGGGTAATGAGGGAAGAACCTTAAAAGATAAAAACGGCAATATTGTACTTGATCAGGATGGGGTTGAAATCAGCGCAAAAAATTACAAAGAAGGTATGGTCTTACGCTGCGACCCCGATGGATCGCATGTGGAGGTGCTGGCTCAAAACTTCCGGAATCCATTTGAAGTTGCAGTAGATAGCTATGGTACCCTTTGGCAAAGCGACAATGATGATGATGGCAATCGCGGCGTACGAATTAACTATGTGATGGAATATGGCAATTATGGTTACAAAGATGAAATGACCGGAGCAAGCTGGCAGGAGAATCGCACTAATATTGAAGATTCGATCCCGCTTCGTCATTGGCATTTAAATGACCCAGGTGTTGTGCCAAATTTGTTGCAAACATTTGCCGGCTCGCCTACCGGAATGGTGGTTTATGAAGGGTCGTTATTACCCAAAGTTTTTCAAGACCAGATGATCCATACTGACGCCGGTCCTAACGTTGTTCGTTCTTATCCTGTTAACAAGCACAAAGCAGGTTATACAGCCGAGGTTGTAAATCTTTTAAAGGGGGAAAAAGACCAGTGGTTCAGGCCTGCAGATATTTGTGTCGCTCCGGATGGATCGTTAATCATTGCTGATTGGTACGATCC
>JALYZZ010000531.1 GCA_030948675.1 Bacteroidota bacterium
CACCCGCACGAAGGAAATCTGCGAGGCTAACAGAGTTTGAACTTAGCAAATAAACGCTACGTTTTATCCATTCCGAAGAGCAGGTCTTTTCTCATTTTCTGACTTTTCAATTCGAGAAAATTCTCGAAACTTTTGCAACAGCCTATTATTCTAAATTCTCCGTTTTCTACAAGTACCATTGCACGGTACTTATGAAAAGAACATTTTTCTGCTTCAAGCGCTTTTGCAATGTCAACTACATTTGTTTCCATAAGGCGGTTATATTTATGCTTTAGAAAAAATTTCTTCCCACATAGTCATTAACCTTTGTCAATCAATCGGAAGTACAATAATAAAATTAATTAATGATCTAAAAATCATAACTTATTCACCCTTATTCCACTTCATAACTCACTAGACACGTCTGTATTAGTGACAGCCAGGGCTTCTTATTCAGCTTCTATTCTAGATTTATAATCTCCCGGGGAAGCTAATGCACGAAAAGCACAATGCTATAGAACCAGTTAACACAGCCCTTATGGGATGGCTTTTTGTCTGGTAAGAAAAATCTTAACAAATGAAAAAATTATGTTTTTAGTACTTGGTGCATTAAATAATGTAGCTGGAAATCCTTAAAATGGAAGCGGTTCTACAAACGTAGATGTTAATTTGAGAAGGCGATGGTGATGGATGCAATTATTGGATATGGATGGTTGCGCAGTTGTATTTTATCCTACTGTTAGTGGCCCTTCTAAAAAACTGGTGGAGGTTCTGACAGAATAGTTGAAAAGAAAACGATTGTGAGAGATGACTCACTGTCGTAAGCAATTTTAAAGGGGTGAGCCGGTGCATATCACTCTTTTAATTTCGCACACACTGTAAGCTTATACTTTTTTTAATAAGTGTTCTAACCATGATTGGTGAAACAGCAATCATGGTTAAAATTAACTGTATGTTGAGAAGAAAAGTTGCTATATGCTTTTTTCGTTTTCCTCTTCCTCAGTACTCAACTTTTAACTTCGTTGCATCGCACACTTCTACAGGCTGTTACTTGCTCATCATAGTAATACAAGTTGACGTGTGCGACGCAAGAAAAGCATAAGATATGTTCAAACGTCCGGCTCAACAACTAATTATTTTACAGGATTAAATCTAACTGATGTAATGCCCCCGTTGAAAGGTTCGTCGGCTTTAAACACGAAATAGATCGAATGGAATTTACCATCGGCCACTTTCTGAATAGGAATGCTTACAGCTGCCAATTGTTGCCCTTTCTGTGGGGTGGGTAAAACTCCTGTTCCGAGCAGTTTGCCTGTCGGTGCATCTAATCTTGCTTCGAAACTAAAGCCACTTGTTTTTGCTCCCTGCCATCCACTTTGGAGGTCTACTGAGCCAACCCCGGTAAAATCAATATTATCTATTGCAAACCATCCTTCTTTTTGTGGGAACAGCAGCACATTCATTGCCCCATTTTTATAAGTGGTAAAACCTTTGTTTTTTTCATTTCCTGTAAATGAAATGGTGTTACTGCGCAAGGTAGTTGAACCATTACCGGTTAATGCTCTGATATTTTGTCCTCCTTTATCAGTATAGCTTGCCGATAGAACCATAATTGGGGCAGGTGCAGCCGGAGCACGGCCAGTTTGAGGCGCAGCCTCCGGCGGATTAACTGTTCCAGATTGTGGCAATGATTTTTTAGCAGCACTTTTGTTCGCAAGCGATAATACCCACGACACAATTTGTTGCGCATCACCTTGAGGAAGTGCAGGATGGGCTGGCATTGCTACTTCGCCCCAAACGCCTGCTCCACCTTTTATTATTTTCTGGGTAAGGTATGTCATAGCATCCCTGTTTCTTTGATACTTCTCTGACACCTGCACATAAGCCGGACCAACGGATTTTTCGTTCTCTTTATGACATCCTTTGCAGTCAAGCGAAAGCATTAGGTTTTTGCCTTCGAGGTTATTAACTCCCTGTTGGTGGCCGGTAGCATTCGCCGCTTTATCAGATCCCTGAACGTAGTCAACCGACACGTATAAGTTGCTTGGATCAATTTTAGAAGGATCATTTTTATCAGTAACCTGTACATTGTATTTTACCGGTACACCTGGCATGTAGAAGGATTTATTACCACTGGCAATATTCACTTTTACTACAGGCGCTTCGTTGCCTGCATACAGACTTACGACATCACTTTTTGCGATTGCGCCTTTACCGTCTTTTGCTTCTACAAACACCTTATAACCACCCACTTTTGTGTAAGTATAATCAAGGCTAGGTGTGGTAGTCACTTTAGTTACACCATTTCCCAAATTCCAGATGTAGGAGATTTTATCATGTTCAAGGTCTTTCGCATCTACTGTTGCTCTTATAGTTAAAGGAAGCATGCCCGATGTTTTGTTAAGCTTAATAGAAGTAATGACCGGAGGTCTGTTACCAGCGTTATAATCTATCCTCGACAATCCGGCATCCGGATTTTTGGAAAACCAGCCACTTCCATACTCAAGCAAATACAATTTGCCATCAGGACCCACTTCCATATCAATTAAAGAATTGAGTTTAATACTGCCAAAGAATGGCTCCATTTTATCAAAGTCGCCATTTGGTTGCAATGTCACCGCTTTAATCCAACCCCTGATCCAGTCATAAATTAGCAATTTGCCATTATAGTAATCAGGCAGCCTTGTTTCTTTTGGAAACATATCAGTGTAATAAACAGGCCCTGCCATTGCATTTCTTCCACCTGTACCTACTTGTGGAAAATCGGGAGATACATCATACGGATACCAGATGAAGGCAGGCGCAACAGGAGGCAGTTCTCTTAATCCAGTATTATTTCTTGAGTTATTCAGCGGTTTAAGCGGATCAAATGCAGCGCCACTTGTTCCGGTGCTGTAGTCATACTCGCGATAAGGATAGTTGTTCCCAACAAAATAGGGCCATCCGAAGAAACCTGCTTTACGGGCCTGGTTCACCTCATCATAACCTTTAGGACCCCTTGTAGCAAAGCTATCTGCCCTGGCATCAGGCCCTACTTCGCCCCAATAAAGGAAACTATTCTTTTGGTCAACAGATATACGGTAAGGGTTTCTATCGCCCATTACATAAATTTCAGGTCTTGTCTTCGGTGTACCTTTTGGAAAAAGGTTGCCTTCTGGAATATCATAACTGCCGTCATCGTTTACCTTAATACGCATGATCTTTCCACGCAAGTCGTTGGTATTACCAGCTGATCTTCTTGCATCATATTGTTCGTGTCCGGGAAGATCGTTTAGAGGAGCATAGCTGTTGCTCACATACTTTACATTCGGCTCGTTGAACGGGGTAGAATTATCACCTGCAGAAAGATACAATAATTTGTCTGGTCCGAAAGCAATGGAGCCACCTGTATGACAGCAGATTTCTCTTTGAGATTTTACTTCCAGAATGACTTTTTCTGTAGCCTTATCAACAGTGTCGTTATTAAATGTAAAACGCGACAAACGGTTTACAGAACTGTCAGCCGGACTGTAATAAATGTAAATTCTCTTATTCGCGGCAAAATCAGGATCTTTTGAAAGCCCTAACATTCCTTCTTCTGCGTTTACGCCAGGGGTATGTAATGTTTTAAAATAGACATTAAGAAAGCCTACCTGCTTTACTTTTTTTGTATCGTGTTTATACAATAGAATCTCTCCTCTTCGCTGAATAATTAGTATATCCAGATTTGGAAGAATAGTCATTTCTGTAGGCTCAAAAAAATCACCCTCTGCAAGCATGGTTTTAGAAAAACGGTTTTCCTCGGGTGGATTTTGTGTTTTTACTTTTGTGTAGTCAAGACCTTTATTATCGCCAATGGCATATTGAATCCCTCCTAAAATATGCTTTAAATAATCATCATCTGTGTACGACTCTTTAGTATGACCGAGTGCTGTATAAAAAGCTCTTCCGCCATCATACTCGTGATACCACGACATAGGGTGATAATCGCCATTGGCTCCTCCGTGATAAGTATTTTCATCAATGGTCATCAAGACCTTTGTATCCTTACTAAGTTTTTTAAAGCTGTAGAATTCATCTCTGCGCTTCCACTGTTTTGGAAGATGTTTTGTAGCTGCATTGTTTGGATCTACGATATTTAAAACACCTTCCTGTATATTAGGAAAAGTATCGCGAATGCCGGGATGGCTAAAAAAATAACCACCTACTAACCTTCCATACCAGCCCCAATCATATTCGCAATCAGCCGCGGCATGTATGCCCATATACCCACCGCCTGCCTGTATGTATCTTTCAAATGCAGCTTCCTGGTAATTGTCGAGCACATTTCCGGTAGTGCTTAAAAAAATAACAGCAGCATATTTTTTCAATACGTCGTCGGTAAACATAGCAGCATTGGTAGTAGTATCTACGTCAAAGTTGTTTTGGTTGCCTAGTTTTTGTATGGCCAAATTACCGTTTGCAATAGACTCATGATGATAGCCGGCTGTTTTACTAAAAATCAACACTCGTGGTTTACCTGCAAGGTTCCGGGTGAAAGAAAAAGTTAGCAGAACGATAGATAGAAGAACCACCCCTTTGAAAAGCAAAGACAAACGTTTCATTTACGATTTTTAATTTAAAAATTTCAGTTTACCTGTTAGTTTACCATTACAGATAAAATTACTTGGCAAATTAATGCTTATACCGATAAGAACCTTTCTATGCTGCAAATAATAAATTGTGAAGATTATTTGAGCTTACATGCTATTTAATCAATTTAAAAAAATGAAATATAAGAACACATCCACTACTATCGAAAGTATCAGGACTAATGCAAGAACGTAAACTGCTGCCGGCACTTTTATAAAAACAAGTTTTTTAAACTAATTTGCTTACCTAAACGAAACAGTTTTCAAAAGCAATTTAAAATTAGGATCATTTAAATACCTTCTTCCGTTACAAAAAAATTCATCGAATTTATTGATAATTGAAAATAACCTGCTTCTCATCCTTCAAACAACCCAATGTCGTTGGATATGCTCAAACTTATCAAAATACTTTTATTCGCCTTGTTGATGATTTTCAACATGCAGCTTGTATCCACTGCGCAAAGGGCTAGCCAAATAAAAGCTTCACAGCAGATACAATATAGTGTTCCGTTCAGCAACGTGCCAGACAAAAGGGATGTAACACTCTATCAGGTTAACATTCGCACATTTAGTAAAGACGGAAATTTTGCCGGAGTACTGGCTCGTCTGGACTCCATCAAGGCTTTAGGTGTTAATGTAGTGTATTTG
>JALYZZ010000559.1 GCA_030948675.1 Bacteroidota bacterium
TTCCTTCGCTGGTGATATAGTTACCGTTAGGTATTTTATCAGTACCGGCTTTTACTACAGTTACATTGCCTTTATCGTCAGTAAACTTTTGATCCGTTGTGGCCGGAATTTCTAGCGCGTGCGCAAGCCTTAGCCCGAGCATGCCGTCTTTTGCATCATTAAAGACAACATTTGTTTTTGCTTTTAATGTGGTGGTCCTGTCAATAATACGTTGGTTTCCTTTACCCATAAACTCAAAAGTGGTGGTCTCTTCCAGCAACACTTCGTTTTTTTGATTTGTCCAGTTAGCATGATAGGCAAGCACACCCTTTTCTCCGTCAGACGTTTTAAGAATCTTGTCGGTTTTTATCCATCCATACATGTTTTTCTTTTCGGCAGGAATAGCGTAAGAGTTATTCCAAAAATCAAGTCCATTCACATTTTCATAATTAAACCAAAGACCAATATGATGCGGGTGATCAGTAGGATCGCCTGGTTGGGGATTTAATGGAAAACCTCTTGTTACTACAGTTCCTTTAGACGATCTTATGGGATAAAGCATCGGTTTTTCAATACTGGCCGGGTATAAGAAAGTAGTAAAAAGTTTACCACCAATTAGTATATCAATCTTACTTTCTTTAGAATCTTTTACAAACTTTACCGGCTCATTTTTCTGAGCACTCAATGTATAAGGAACGAAGTTTGCCAGCACACAGACAGCCAAAGCATAAAAAGTACGTTGCATTTATCAGGTTTGTTTTTAGTGTTAAACGTTCAAGCGCTTAAATCTTAATTACTAATTGCCAACAAATTAAAGATAAAAATGAAAATCCCTTCCATTATTTGTAAGCACAAGAAAAGCTGGAAAAAACATCCTTAAGTGCTTACTACCTGCGTGACTGACTTAAATACCCTGTTGCTTCAAATCAATCAGCACCAAAACCTGCCATTAGTGGTCCAAAGTCGGCGACGACCTTGTATCCTTTCACCTTACAAGCCTGCTCTTAAACCTTACGCTAATTATTTTGTTTCCAAAACGGCGCATTGCTTCTTCCTCTGAAATCAATTCTGCCTTTGTAACAATAACTTGGTGTTCTTTTTTAATACAGGCATAAATTCTGCGCACCATTGTTTTAATAGTGGTGTTAATGCACTTTTTAGTATGTACTAGTCCCACTGTACCGCTCATGACATTTGCTTCCTCACTTTGAACAGTAAAATCAACATGATAATAATAATTCATTAAATATTCGAAACTTTAATAATTGATTTTTTTAAAAACGCCCTTTGCAGCTATTCTTCACCTGCTTGACTCAAGTACTCAGATGGGTTTTAATAACTTTAACTATAATATCCTTAATACTATGAGAAGCGTTTTTTTATTTATGGTATTTGCTTGCAACAAGTAAGTAGTATTTTTAAAATGACAAAGGGTTACACAACTGCTAAAGCCTTTTATAATTTTTGCACAAAGAAAACGTGCTAGGTTATGAGGTGAAATAGAGAAAGACATCTTCTTTTTGTAGCCATTGTTCTACAAACCGTTTAATTGTTGCTGCTTCTAAAGCAGAAAGGCTCAACAAGAAATATTTTATTAAAAAAGCGGGGAGTAAGGATAGTAGTGAGATGAGATAAAAGAAGTATAATGAGGCAGTGTAAGAAAACAGATTAGAAATACAAAAATTATGAAAGACTGGTTAAGAGCCATGGATACTCTCAAAATCTTTTGATTTATCGAGAAAATAATCTGCATCGATCTTTAACATATTTGTTTATAGTGATCGGTACTTTGGTTTGTAAACATTATAACAGTAGTATCAGGAGCATACGTTTACTCATCGCAATAATTCCATATCCTCTGTATCTGGTAAGTTAATGTCAAGAAATGATACTCCAGGCTTAAATGCATCAAATGAAAGAATGGCATCAGCATAAGTGCCACAAGACCTGTCGGATTGCTTAAATCATATTATTCTCAAGAGCATATTGTGTCAGATCTGCGTTTGTTTTCAGATCCATTTTAGCAAGTATTCGTGCCCGATAAGTACTTACCGTAGTGCTGCTTACAAATAGTGAAGAGGCAATGTCCGAAATGGATTTGCCCGATGCGAGCAGTTTTAGTACTTCAAACTCCCGGTTCGATAGCCTTTCGTGTGGTAATTTATTAGTATGAAAGTTGATATTCGAAGCAAGTTTTTCTGCTATAGTTGGAGTGATGTATTTTCTACCTGAAAGTACTTTATTTACTGCGTTTACCAATTCCTCAGGCACCATATCCTTACTCAAGTAACCGGAAGCACCCGCTTTTAATACCCGGATAGCGTATTGATCTTCGGGGTAAACACTTAATATTAATACGGGTAGCTTAGGTGAGAGTAATTTTATTTGTTGTAATGCTTCCAACCCGCCGCGACCTGGCATAGAAAGATCAGAAATGACAACGTCCCAATCTTGTTTAGATACTTTATTGATCAATGCTTCTGCGTCAGCAACTTCTGTAATTTCCGCCGAAGGAAAGGCTTCAAGTATTATTTCCTTCAACCCCCGCCTTACGATTGCATGGTCGTCTGCAATTAGAATACGCGTCATGAGATTAATATCTATTATTTCAATTAACTAAAGGAATTGAGACAGTTACAATAGTACCTTTTCCCGGATGGCTACTAATATCATATTTTCCATTTAATATTACCACACGTTCTTGCATTCCTAAAATACCCAGTGTCTTTTTATTGTTTAGCTTATTTAAATCAAACCCTACTCCGTTATCAGAAATAGTAAGGATGAGCTGATTGTCGTTGTTTTTTAGACTGCTGGTAACAACTGTAGCGCCTGAATGTCGCGCAACATTTGTAAGGGCCTCCTGGAAAATTCTAAACAAGGCAGTTGAAATACGTGGTGGAAACATTATTTCCGGCACGTCTGACGAAAACTCCAGTCTTATCATCGTTCTTTTACTAAACTCACGGCCATGCCAATCAATGGCATCAGACAAACCAAGATCATCTAAAACACCCGGTCTTAGTTCTGACGCTATTTTCCTTACTGTATTAATTGTACCATCTATCAATTGCAGTGATGATTTAATTTTAAACGCAATAGTCTCGTCACCGTTTTTAACTCTCGTATGTAACCATGCTATGTCCATCTTTAATGCGGTGAGCTGTTGCCCCAGTTCGTCGTGGATTTCTCTGGCCATGCTTGTCCTTTCGTCCTCCCTAATGTTTTGAAGGTGAGAGGCAAGCTCACGTAGTTGCTGGGTTGTGGCAATCAGGTGATCTTTTACTTTTTCCTGCTCCGTCAGGTCGGTCAACAATGCAAGACGAGCCGGTTTATTTTCGAATGTAATAGCACTTGCAGAAACCTGCACCTTTGTCAACCTTCCGTTTTTCTTTCTATGGATAGAGTATTTGGAGTGTGAAATTCTATAATTATTATTGTTAAGCTCCGTCAAGGCAAAATTCTTGTTTTGTGGCCTGATGTCGCTCAGATTCATTTTTAAGAATTCTTCCCTGGAAAAGCCATAGTGTTCTATGGCAGCAGGATTTACTTCTAAAAACGTAAGTGTCTGCGTTTCAAAAATCCACATCGGCAAAGGACTCTTTTCAAACAACAACCGATATTTTTCTTCTGATTCAATGATTCTTTGCTCTGCATTTTTTTGGTCTGTGATATCGTGTACTGAACCAACTAATAATATCGGTTTTCCTTTCTTATCCAACACAGGCGATATTGTTATGTGCCCTATTTTTAACTTCGAGAGATATTCACCTTTCTCCTCCCAGCTAACTGTTTTTTGATTGTCAATTGCGCTCTGATATTTGTCTAAAAAATGGTCGATAGAGGATGTTGGGATCACCTCGTGAACATACTTGCCAATGACCTTGTCTTCATGCAAGCCTGTCGCTTTTAAAAAAACCTGATTAACTGATACAAACTTGAAATGATTTTTATCTTCAATACTTAACAGAAAGATGAGGTCAGAAACATTGTTGTATATAATTTTTAACTGCCCTTCGGTAATTAGTATTTTTTGTTCGGCTTTCTTTTGCTCGGTTACGTCCTGCGCGGTTCCAAAAAGCCGGATAACGTGGCCCTCTGCATCTTTTTCTCCGAAACCAATTTCCTGTATTGCACGCGTTTCCCCATCTGATGTGATGATATTATAGTCAATTATAAAAGGGTTGCCGGTTTTTTGTGCATGCAAACTTGTTTGCAACACCCGCTCTTTATCTTCTTCCATAACGAGATCAATGAATGAATTATGTGTCTCCTTAAAAGTTTCTTTGTCTGTACCTATTACACGGTATAATTCCTCTGACCAGGTAAGTTTATTTTTAATGAAGTCAAAATTCCAGCTTCCCATTTTTGCGAGACGTTGCGCTTCGGCTAGAAACGCCTCACTTTCTTCTAATTTAACTATCGCCAGTTTCTTTTCCGTAATGTTTCTTGAAAAACATGCTACAGCAACAACCTTATCCTCTTCGTAAATAGGGTTAAAAATAATTTCAACCCAGGTATTTGTAAAATTAGGTGTCGGGGGACTGAAAATCTCTTCTGTAAAAATTTCGCCAGATAAAGCCCTTTTATACAGTTGTTGCCAAAATGCTAAAAACGGTTCAGTAATATGTTCGTTAAACATCAGGCTATCGCCTTCCTTAAGTTGTATATCAAAAGATGTAAACATCTGCTTCAAGAAAGCTTTGTTTGCCGCAATAAGTTTAAAGTCGCTGCTAACACTCCATATTAAATCTTCTGTACTATTAATTAGTGCTTCTTTATTTCTACGCTCAAACTCTTTTTCTCTCTCGGCTTTTTTTAGATCTGAGATGTCGGCAACCATTGCCAGACTACCCTTAAAACTTCCGTCTTCGCTAAAAATTGGATTCGTGGAAACTTTAGTGTAGATAGACCTGCCACTTTTTGATACAAACTCCGACTCATGTGTTTCAATCACTCCCTGTTTTCTTAACTCTCTCCGCTTTAAGATGTCTGACAGTTCAAAGTTTCGCCTGAAGGAATAGTTTGTTTTGCCGAGCATCTCTTCCTGCGTATATTCAAACAATTCACATAGTTTTTGATTTACATAGGTCGTTTTAAGATCTGCATCCATCATCCAAATTCCCTCCTGAGCAGTTTCTACTATTTGCCGATATCGTTTTTCACTTTCTATAATTTGCTGTTCACTTTTTTTACGTGCAGTAATGTCACGAAAGTTTAGTACTACGGCATTTACAGAAGATTCATGTAGCAGATTGCTAAAAGTACACTCTATCCATTTCCGGCTTCCATCAGCTAAAATGGCTTTGTATTCAATTGTTTCCGGGCCCGCCGAATCTTTAATAACCCGACTAAACGTCTGATGTATCAAGCCTACAAATTCCGGAGAAACAAAATCGAGCCTGCTTGTATTAACCAATTGCTCTTTTGTAAGGCCCAATATGCTTTCTACTGCCGGACTAACTTCTAAAATAACCGCCTCGCGACTTAAAAGAGCAATACCATCCTGACTATGATGAAACAAAGACTTAAATCGATTTTCGCTTTCCAATAATTTCTTTTCTGCTTGTTTGCTTTGTGTAATGTCAACTATCGTAGCAATGAAACCGGAATATTTTCCTGCTGTAAACAGGGGATGCGAACGTATTAATACGATGATTGACTTGCCGGTAGTGTCAAATATTTCCAGCTCATATTGCTTAGTTCCTCCTTCTTTCTTTCGATTAATATGTTGCATCACAATTTCAATATTGTGTTCACCAACAATGTCTAATACATTTCTTCCCTCTATTTCATTTTTCACCTGCCCTAAAATAGAAGCGGCATAACTATTTGTAAAAGTGATGATATTATGCTCGTCAATCTGAAGGATACCTTCGTGTGCAGTCTCTACAATCGTCCGGTACAAAGCTTCAGATTTCTCCAAATCAATTTCTGCATTTTTTCGATCAGTGACGTCCTGAAAATAAGCTACAAGACCACGCTCGGAAGGATACATTACGCCTTCAAACCATTTCTTAGATTGTTCAACATATTCAATCGTGCGAATTACGATTTGCTCTGTCGCCGACTTAAGATAAGTGTTATACAAGGATGAGCCGATCAGGTCTGGAAACAATTGCCACACCTTTTTGCCGATAAGCATTTCGGGTGAAGCGTTTACAGCTTCTGCTCCTTTTGCATTTACATAGGTACAAATCCAATCGTGGTCAAAAACAACTACACCATCAGTAATATGTTCGAAAATAACCCTTAGGTCTTCTGTCTTTTCAAGTAACTTTTTCTCTAGTTGGCCGTATAGCGTATGTAAGTTTGAAGCTAGCAACTGGGTTTCCTCCTCCTGCTTTTTC
>JALYZZ010000655.1 GCA_030948675.1 Bacteroidota bacterium
TTCCAATCAAAACGTACGGAATATTTGCCGGGGGAATTTCTTTGTGCTCAAGGTGAACCTGGCGACGCTTTAAAACCAGTGCACCTGCTAACGCCGCACAGCCTGCAGAAATATGCACCACTGTGCCACCGGCAAAATCAAGCACACCCATTTTAAACAAAAACCCTTGCGGATGCCACGTCCAATGTGCAATAGGAGCGTACACGAGCAAACTGAAAAGGGCAATGAATAGTATGTATGAAGTAAATTTTATTCTTTCCGCAACTGCGCCTACTACGAGACCCGGAGTGATGATAGCGAACATTAGCTGAAAAAGTGAAAACAGCAGAAAAGGAATAGTTGGAGCTAAAGACCAGGGAGCACCTGACGCTACTCCTTTAAAAAAGAAGAAAGTAGTGGGATTACCGATAAAACCACCAATTGTGTCACCAAAACACAGGCTAAAACCAACTACTACCCATAAAATACTCACAACGCCCGCTGCTGCAATACTTTTCATCATTGTTGACAACACGTTTTTACGATGCACCATGCCACCGTAAAAAAAAGCCAAAGCTGGAGTCATGATAAAAACGAGACATGTTGCTACAATTATCCATGCAATATCTGCATTGTTGTACTTCGATGCGTCAGCAAAGCTGGGAAGAGAGGGAATAAATATAGCTACTATAGCTACGATTGACAAAAGAACAAAAGGTGTAATTTTTTTTAATGTGTTTACTACCATACTATTTTCATTAGTTTTTGATAAATAATTTTCAACTTTTTCTTTCATTCAGTAAATTAATGACAAAAAAAGTAAATAGTAACCTTTAAAACAATAAAATTTGTAGAATAAGTAAAATATTTATATACATATATTAAAAAATAATGTGAAAAATTAGAATATGTTGCGTGGTTGTAATGTTTATAGCAATTGAATAAATAGCAAAGGAGCAGCGAAAATGCTGCTCCTTTGCTATTTATTCCTTTTTTTTATACTACGTTCTATGAGCCTGCCAGATACTCATCTACCTTTGCCGCACACTCGCGTCCTTCTGCAATTGCCCACACAACTAACGATTGTCCACGTCTCATGTCGCCTGCCGAAAAAACTTTTTGAATGTTGGTCTGGTACAATTTATCGTTAGCCTTTACATTTCCTCTTTCGTCCAATTCAACTCCTAATTCATTAATTAAGCCTGCATGTTGGGGATGCAAAAAGCCCATGGCAAGAAGCGCAAGTTCACAAGGAATTTCTCTTTCACTTCCTGCAATTTCTACAAACTGCGCAGGTCTTCCATCGGGAGTAAGCTTCCATTCGAGATCCACTATTTTTAAGGCTTTTAGATTTCCGTTGTGATCACCAATAAACTCTTTAGTGGAAACCGCCCATTGGCGTAAGGCACCTTCTTCGTGAGAGGAAGTTGTCTTTAACACCATTGGAAAAGTTGGCCATGGCATATGTTCAGTTCTCGAAGCTGCCGGCATCGGCATTAATTCGAACTGGGTGACAGAAATAGCTCCATGACGATTAGAAGTTCCAACGCAGTCACTGCCTGTATCCCCACCACCAATTACAACTACATTTTTTCCTGTAGCAATTAGTTCGTTTATTGCCGGCTTGTTGCTTACCCTTTTATTTTGCTGCTTTAAAAAGTCCATTGCAAAAGCAACTCCCTTTAAATCTCTTCCTGCAATCTTGAGATCCCTGGGGATGGTTGAACCACCTGCCAAAACAATAGCATGATTATTTCTTAAAAGATCGTTCATGCTAATATTTACACCTACTTCAGCATTACATGTAAACACCACTCCTTCTTCTTCCATTATTTTCAATCGTCTTTCTACAACCCACTTTTCAAGCTTGAAATCAGGAATACCATAACGAAGCAAACCTCCGGGGCTATCGTCTCTTTCATACACGGTCACCAAATGTCCCGCATAATTTAATTGTGCAGCCGCTGCCAGGCCGGCGGGACCAGAGCCGATAACAGCCACTTTTTTTCCTGTTCTCACAATTCCTTTAAAGGGTTGTACATAGCCCTTCTGAAACGCAATTTCAATTACATGCTTTTCAATTTCTTCGATAGTAACAGCAGGTTGATTGATGCCTAAAACACAAGAACTTTCGCAAGGCGCAGGACAAATTCTGCCGGTAAATTCGGGAAAGTTATTTGTTGCTGATAAAATATCGTAAGCCTCCTTCCAGTTGCGTCGATAAATTGCATCGTTAAAGTCTGGAATAAGGTTGCCAACCGGACAACCATTGTGGCAAAAGGGAATACCGCAATCCATACACCTCGCTGCCTGGTGGTTTAATCTTTCCTCCTCGTAGAGATGAACAAATTCGTTGTAATCATGCACCCTTTCCTGTACAGGCCTCTTCTTTGGAAGCTCTCTCGTAAATTCTAAAAATCCTGTTGGCTTTCCCATATTTTCAGTTTACTAAAATTTTTTGATCACAAAAAATTATCACTTTTTTAAAATTGCCCTTGACGTTCATGTGCAACAGATGGGCTTAATGCATTTATTGCTTAACGACTATTGTTTTCTACTTTTTGCATTTGCTTATGCTTTGCATCAGCAAGTGCTTTTTTATAATCCTTCGGAAATACTTTTATAAAATTCTTCAACTGATTTTCAAAATCATCCAAAACAAACCGTGCTACGCTACTGTTGGTATATTTTAAATGGTATTTTATCATATCCTTCAGTTCAAAAACATCCTCTTCCGAAATCGGGTCCAGGTCCACCATTTCCTTGTTGCAAAGTGTAGGGAAAGTACTTTTTACATCATATATGTATGCAATGCCCCCGCTCATTCCTGCCGCGAAATTTCTACCTGTGTCGCCTAATACCACCACCCTTCCTCCAGTCATATACTCACAACCGTGATCTCCAACACCTTCCACTACCGCGTTAGCGCCTGAATTACGAACACCGAAACGCTCACCGGCTTTGCCCCTGATAAAGGCAGTTCCGGAAGTGGCACCGTAAAAAGCTACATTACCAATAATAATGTTGTCTTCAGCCACAAAACCAGCCGACGAAGAAGGGTACACAATTAGTTTAGCACCTGATAATCCTTTACCAAAATGGTCATTAGCATCACCTTCCAATTCGAGTGTTATACCATTAGTATTAAAGGCGCCAAAACTTTGACCAGCCGTTCCCGTAAACTTGAAATGAATAGTATCGTCTGGCAGTCCTTTTGACTTGTAAAGTTTTGATACTTCGTTTGATAGTATAGTTCCAACCGTACGATCCGTATTCTTTATTTTGAAAGTTTCAAACACCTTTTGGCCGTTTTTTAGTGCCGGTTGAGCCAATTCCAGTAACTTCCAATCCAGTAACTCCTGCATTCCATGGTCCTGTTCTTCCTGGTTAAATAAACCTGTCTCATTACTTGCCGGCTCTTTATACAGGATTTTTGATAAATCCAGTTTTCCGTACTTCCAATGTTTCACATCCTGCTTCTGTTCAAGGCAATCTACCTGGCCAACCATTTCCTCGATCGTTCTAAAGCCAAGTTCAGCCATTATTTCTCTTAATTCCTGTGTAATGAATTTGAAGAAATTAATGACGTGTTCTGCATCTCCTGAAAATCTTTTTCTTAATTCCGGGTCTTGAGTAGCAACTCCCACCGGGCAGGTATTTAAGTGACATTTGCGCATCATAATACAACCTTCAACAATTAAGGCTGCAGTTGCAATGCCCCATTCTTCGGCACCTAAAAGCGTAGCGATTGCTATGTCGCGGCCCGTTTTTAATTGACCATCTGTTTGTACAACCACCCTGCTACGTAATTTATTTTTTACAAGCGTCTGGTGTGTTTCTGCTAAACCAAGTTCCCATGGCAGGCCTGCATGTTTTATAGATGTAACCGGAGATGCACCGGTACCTCCATCATGACCAGAAATTAGAACCGCATCGGCTTTTGCTTTTACGACACCTGCGGCAATAGTACCAACGCCCGCTTTTGAAACTAATTTTACGCTTATTCTTGCCGCCCTGTTTGCATTTTTTAAATCGAAAATCAGTTGCGCAAGATCTTCAATAGAGTAGATATCGTGATGTGGGGGAGGCGAAATCAACCCAACACCGGGAGTTGCATGACGCACTCTACCTATCCATTCGTCTACCTTATGTCCCGGCAACTGTCCCCCTTCGCCGGGTTTTGCCCCCTGCGCCATTTTAATTTGCAGCTCTTCCGCCATCGTAAGATAGTAGCTCGTAACGCCAAATCTTGCTGATGCCACCTGCTTAATGGCAGACTTTAAAGAATCTCCATTAGGCAGCGTTTCGTATCTGATTTCATCTTCACCGCCTTCTCCGGTATTGCTTCTACCTCCCAACCTGTTCATAGCAATGGCCAGGGTGGAGTGCGCTTCGTGAGAAATGGAGCCAAAGCTCATAGCACCAGTTGCAAAACGCGTGAATATATTTTCAGCAGGCTCAACTTCATTAATAGAAATCGAAGGCCGGTTTGGTTTAAATTGAAACAAACTTCTCAGCGTACATGCTTTTTCACTCTGCTCATTTACGTGTTTGGAATATTTTTTAAACGTCGAATAATCATTCATTTTAGTTGAGTACTGAAGTAAATGAATGGTTTGGGGGTTAAATAGGTGAAACTCACCCTTTTTCCTCCATTCGTATACGCCGCCTTCTGCCAATCTTTCAAAAGGCGTGGGCTTCTTTTTGAACGCCACGAAGTGTTTTGCCAACGTTTCTTTTGCTATTTCATCAAGTCCAATGCCTTCAATTCTAGAAGGTGCACCTGTAAAATAATGATCCACTACATTTTTATTAATACCTATAATTTCAAAAATTTGTGCGCCCTGGTATGACTGCAAAGTTGAAATTCCCATTTTGGAGAAGACTTTTAAAAGACCATCATTTACGGCCTTTATATAGTTTTTCACCAGGTATTTCAACTCCAGGTCTGTTTGTATTTTGCCGGTCTCCTTTAGGTCATGGATGGTAGATAAAGCGAGGTAAGGATTGATAGCAGTAGCGCCAAAACCGATTAAACAAGCATAATGATGTATTTCCCAAATGTCACCGGCCTCAATGATAATACCAACTTGTCCCCGGCACCCTTTGCGTATTAAAAAATGGTGAACAGCGGAAATGGCCAGTAGAGAAGGAATGGGGGCGTGACCTGAATCGATCGCTCTATCTGACAGTATTATCAATTTAAATCCGTCTTCTACTGCATCCAGCGCATATTTACAAATTCGATCGAGACCTTTCTGCAAAGAACCCGGGTTGCCATCGGCTCTAAAATAACTTTGCAAAGTTTTGGCCTGAAACATGCCTGTATCAATACTGCGAATTTTTTCTAACTCGTGATTGGTAAGAATAGGTTGAGACAAGGCAACACTGTGGGATGCCAACGGATCTTCTATCAAAAAATTACCATTGCTGCCGGCGAAAGTTGCAAGAGACATTACCAGTTTTTCCCTTATTGGATCTATGGGAGGATTCGTAACCTGCGCGAACAACTGCTTAAAATAATTGCTTAAGTGCTGAGGTCTGTCGCTAAGAATGGCAAGAGGTACGTCGGTACCCATCGATCCAATTGGCTCTTTGCCATCAAGTGCCATCGGTGCAATAATGCTTTCAACATCTTCAATAGAATAGCCAAAGCTCTTTTGGTACTTGAAAATCTGGTCGTGTTCAAGGTCGGTAAATAAGACTCGTGGCTCAGGCAATTCTTCCAACCTGATTTTGTACTTGTTCAACCATTCGCCATAGGGCTTTTGTGAACAAATCGTATTTTTCAATTCATCATCACTAATAATCCTTCCATTTTCGAGGTCTACAACAAACATCTTTCCTGGCTGCAATCTTCCTAATTCCTTAATAATCGATGGATCGACAGGAAGGGTGCCGGTTTCAGAAGCCATAATTACCCTGTCGTCTGTGGTAACGCAGTACCTGGAAGGACGCAATCCGTTTCGGTCAAGGGTTGCACCGATCATTTTACCGTCGGTAAAAGATATTGACGCAGGACCATCCCACGGCGCCATGAAGCTAGCATGGTATTCATAAAACGCCTTTTTCACCGGATCCATCAGCTCGTTACCGTCCCATGCTTCCGGTATAAGCATCATCATTACATGCGGAAGTGAGCGCCCTGTGAGCGCTAGCAATTCAATCATATTGTCCAGGCAAGCAGAATCGGACTGACCGGCCGTGATTACAGGTAACAACATGTCCATTTCTTCTTTGCTGAAGTAAGGAGTTGTAAAGCCTTTTTCACTCGTCTTTAACCAGTTAAGGTTTCCCTGCAATGTATTAATCTCACCATTGTGTGCTATATAACGAAAAGGTTGGGCGAGCTTCCATGAAGGGAATGTATTAGTTGCAAATCTTGAGTGAACTAAAGCAAATGCAGATACTACCCTTCTGTCATTTAAATCAGGGTAATAGTTGCGAAGTTGCGTACTGGTTAATTGCCCTTTGTATATAACGGTTTTAAAGGATAGAGAAGCAAGATAAAATCCTACCGCATCTTTTTTTACTGAGTTGCTAATAGTATGCGTGGCATAATTTCGCAATACAAACAGTTTTCTTTCAAACTCTTCTGAATTTGAAATGTTATCAGGGCAAGCTATAAATACTTGTTCTATCTCAGGCTCTACGGATAAAGCAGATGCGCCAATGCCTTGAGGATCAACGGGCACCTTGCGGTAATGTAAAACTTCAAGGCCCAGCTTTTCTGCAGACCGGTTAAGTATATTTCTGCACTCTTCTCTCAAAGGCACATCTTGTGGAAAAAAGATAACGCCGGCAGCGTATTTACCGAAAGCGGGCAACTGAATACCTGTCTTTAAACACTCGTCAAAAAAGAACTCGTGAGGAGTTTGAATAGTAATACCAGCGCCGTCGCCTGTATTATTTTCACAACCGCAGGCTCCACGGTGCTCCATATTCTCTAAAACAGTTAACGCATCAGATACTATCTGGTGAGACTTATTGTTTTTTATATTAGCAACAAAGCCGATACCACATGCGTCATGTTCAAATTCAGGGGAGTATAATCCAGTACCTGTCATAAATTGATAATGTTTAAAAAATATGGAATAATACTTCATCGGGAAGTATCTAGCTTTCGTACTGGCAGGCAATCGTAGAGAGATAAATATAAAAAAAGGTAATAGCGCTTTTCAGGATCAGACAACCTATTACAAAGAATGTTTCCGCTGGCAATCGATAAACAAGAAATTAGGCCCCTTAACTCTTTTCCCATTTTCCCAATTCAAAAAATCCCAATTTCGTCCTTTACCAAATTTAATTTTCTTACTTATGGAAACGACAATAATATTGACTTTCTTTTACAGTTGTGAGATTTATTAGATTACGCAGTAACCCTTGCTGGCACTACCTTTCATGCTATTTTTTTTACGATCTCCAACTGTGCATCTCTGCGTTGCAGTGTCTCTTCTTACATAAGTTTCGGTCAAAACTAATGTTGTTTCCTAAATGTTTGTATTGCTTATTGTACCCAATACATCAGGTTCTTTAAGCAGCTAATGGGCTGCCGGGGTTGATTAGATAAAAATGGTACTATAGAAACGGCAAGTACTTATCTAAACAGGCAATTACAACTAGCAACATTGGCAGAAATGACAAGCAGTAGACATACTGATCTTGCACTTACATGATTCTACATTAATTTTGCCACAGATGTTAAAACCGCTTGATATATTAAAAGTAGCGAATCAACCTACGGTAGATTCAACGCTTGATTTGCTTTTTCAGAAAGAGCAAACAATACCAAACTCTATTCAATATTCGATCAAGCGCTATTACAACCAATTTCCGGAGGGCGCTGAAGATACTGGTATGATGGTATATCATTACCACCTGGACAAGCCTGAAAAAAATTATCTTGAGCTACGGTATTGCACCATAGGCAATCGTTATTGTGAGGAAAGAAGTTGTTCGAAATGCACTCAATTACCTACTGAAAATTGTAATGGAAAACAACATACTGTTGATGTTTTTACCTTTCATTTTACCCATACATTCCTTAACCAGTTTACACACAATATAAAGTTAAGTAACCGGAAGGATGATGTACTGGCTTTTAAACACCCTTCTTCATTTACCAAAACTTTTCCTGTTTGCAGTCGTAAGCGAACTGTGCTCGACTCTTTACTTAATCATAGCTATAGTGGAAGTCTTGAGAACATTTTTGTAAATGCAAAAATTCATGAACTATTATTATACAGCTTAGAGTGCCTGGTGGATGAGAAAGACGAAGGTTTTTCATGTAAGTTTTTAGCAAATGAACTAGATCGTGAAAAGATCTTAAAAGCACGGGAAGTATTGCTACAACACATTGGAGACCCAATAACCATAAAAGAGCTGAGCCGCAAGGTGGCTATTAACGAGTGTTACTTAAAAAAAGGTTTTAAGGAAATTTTCGGGACAACAATTTTTGATTTTTACCAGCAACAACGAATGGAGCACGCAAAGTATCTTTTGTATGAAAAAGGGCTGAGTGTGACTGACGTTTCAGCTTTGCTCGGCTATTCTTCTATTTCACATTTTTCTACTGCTTTTAAAAAACATACAGGGTTGAAACCTTGCGAGTTGCTGTTAGGTAAATAAGGTTTCAGAAACACACCAATGCCAGTTGTTCTTGTAGGAATTGAGTTTGTAAATTGTATTCTTAGCTGATTCTTCAAATTTGTCACTTAGCAAGAAATACCTTTAAAAAAGCAAACATTCCTCCTAAGGTTGTCAGTATTGATCCTGTCCAAAAAATAAACATCCATTTGATTGTATCTGCTTTAGCTTCTGCTATTTTAGTCTCTAATTCACCTTTCAGTTTTGCAATATCTTCTTTTGATGCAAGTATCTTTAAATTTCCCTGATCATTTTCCTTTAGTTTAGAATCGACAAATCCGACCAAAGCTTCCGCTTCTTTTTCCCCTATTTTTTGCTTCAGTATTTGAAACAATTGTATATCTGTTGTCGTGATGTTCACAAATGCAATTTAAACCAAATAATACAGTTTTGCAAAAAGGCTATAATTGATCCATCTAAACCAAATCCATCAAACTTTCCTTTGCCGCCTCAATGGTCTGGTCTAAGTCCTGATAGGATAGCGCATTATTCAAAAACCAGCTTTCAAAGGCAGAAGGCGGCAAATAGATACCCCGGTCAAGCATTGCATGAAAAAATTTACTAAATCGTGCATTGTTAGCGGAAGCAGCAGTGGCAAAATCCTTCACCGGGTGGTCGCTAAAATGAATGCTGATCATAGAGCCAAATTGATTAATAACAAAGGATTCGCCCCAGTTTTCGAAGACCTTCTGTAATCCATTTTTCAAATAGATTGTTTTGTCTTCAAGTTCCTCATAGATCCCGGCGTTGTCTTTTAAGGTTTTTAAAGTTGTAAATCCTGCAATCATTGCAATAGGATTGCCACTAAGGGTTCCTGCCTGGTACACATTTCCTAGTGGAGCAATATGCTGCATAATTTCTTTCTTACCTCCGAAAGCACCAACAGGCATTCCACCTCCGATCACCTTTCCATAAGTAACAAGATCAGCCTTTATACCTAGCTTTTCCTGGGCGCCGCCGGGCGCTAACCTAAAACCAGTCATGACTTCATCAAGAATAAAAACGATTCCCTCTTCATCACACAGTTGACGCACACCCTGCAGAAAATTTGTATCAGGTAAAACGC
>JALYZZ010000658.1 GCA_030948675.1 Bacteroidota bacterium
TCAATAGTCCGTTTATAGATTTTATCACTTACGAGGATATCTTCATTCACGAAAAGAAGAATTTTCTCGAGGCAATTGCGCACGCAACTACTTTTACAGAAGACAATTATACCGGTATTGAGGTGGATCTTGATTGCATCGAAAATACCTTAAGTAGTGCTGCCACGCCTAGCGGAGTGCAACCTTTACATGCGAGGCAATTTATTTCTTATGCTTCTGCAGATAGCAAAACAGCCTACCTGCATATTTGCGAAGGTGCTTCAATGCTCGCAGATGGACGAAGCAGCGAAACTACAGGCAAACTAATAGCATACCTGGTAAGCGATTTTTTGAAAGCAAAAGAGTAGGCAAGAGTAGGCTAGCTGTTAGGGGCAAGCATTAGGCAATCGAAGCGAATGTTGTGCCTATGCGCTCCCTTTGACTTCCTGCATCAAAATGTAAGATAAGCTGAGAGATTACAGCTAATAGCTGGATCTGGTTTGACTTTCCAGTTCCATTACTTCTTCAAACAGCGTTTCATACTCTTTGTTTAAAGATTGCAGGGTAAGAGTTGCTTTTTTATAGTCACCTTCCACTATAGCGAACTTTTTCTTGTCAGAATAGTTTTCTGACGCCCCCAGCGCTTGCTCAAGTCGTGTTCTTTCGGCAGTCGCCTTGCTAATGTCTGCTTCCAGGTTCATTAGTTTTTTTTGTTGCTTCTGCAGTTCTCTTTGCAGCTCTCGATTAACAGGAGTATTAACGACAGGTTTTTCCTGAGCTGCCACAAGAGGTTTTGCTTCTTCCTTTTTTACGTTTTCAACTTTCGTTTTTCCGCTATCCACTTTTTTCTCCGCCTCTATTTTTGCCATACGTTCGTTCCACTCAACCCATTCCTGGTAAGTGCCTTTAAACTCCTTGATCTTGTGATCGACAATCTCCCAGATCTTATTAGCAGTTTTAGAAATGAAAAAACGGTCGTGACTTACCAAAATATAACTGCCGGGATACTTGTTTAATGCGACCGCTAATAGCTCTACCGAATGCATGTCCAGGTGGTTGGTCGGTTCATCCAGCATTAAAAAATTAGCTTTGCTGACAATTGTTTTTGCCAAAGCTACACGCGCCTTTTCGCCTCCGCTCAGTACTTTAATTTTCTTCTCCACATCATCACCACCAAACAAAAATCCTCCTAAAAGACTTCTAAGCTCCATCTCAGTCTTTTGGCTTCCACATTCTTTCATTTCATCAAGAATGGTATTATTAAGATTGAGTGCTTCTAACTGGTGCTGAGCATAAAAGCTTTCGTCCACATTGTGTCCCCAAATTCGTTCGCCATTAAAAGACTCCGCCTCTGCAACTATACGTAACAAGGTAGATTTTCCTTTTCCGTTTGCACCTATCAAAGCAATTTTATCACCGCGGTCAATTTCACCTAACGCATCTTCAAGAATCACATTATCACCAAATCTTTTACTAATGTGTTTTAAGGAAACCAATACTCTTCCAGGTGTTTTGTCCATTTGAAAGTTAATCCTGATGTCAGGTCTTTCCAGTTGCACATCTTCAACTACATCTAATTTGTCGAGTCGCTTCTGCACACTTTGCGCCTGGGCGGCCTTACTTGCCTTGGCCTTAAATCGCTCTATAAATCTTTCCTGCTGCCGAATATAGTCTTGTTGATTTTCAAAAGCTCGTTGCTGCATCTCTATACGAATGTCCTTTTCACGCTCGTAGTAGTCATAATTGCCGGTGTAAATGTGCAGTTGACGCTGGTAAAGCTCAACAATCTTATTCACCATCCGGTTAAGAAAAAATTTGTCGTGACTTACAATTACCACGCTGCCTTTATAGTTTAGCAAGTACTTCTCCAACCACTCGATCGATGGGAGGTCAAGGTGGTTAGTAGGCTCATCGAGTAACAATACATCGGGTGCTTGTAGTATCATTTTTGCAAGAAGCACCCGCATTCTCCATCCTCCGCTAAATTGTTTGTACGGTTTATCAAGGTCTTCGTTCGAAAACCCGAGACCATGCAAAACCTCTTCTGCTTTGTAGTGAACATTGTATCCGTCCAGCACATCCATCTCATGTAATGCGTCAGTATACTTTAAGAGTATTTCTTCACTTTCGTGATTTTGTTCAAGTTCCTTTCCAAGCCTTTCAATGTCTTTTTCGAGTTGTTGTACGCGCTCGAAAGCGCCAAGCGCTACACCGGTAATGCTATCGTTTGTATCAAAGCTTAGCAGGTCCTGGTGCAGATAACCGATCGTAGTTTCGCGTCCCTTTTCGACAGTGCCGGCAGATGGAGAATACTGCCCAACCAACACTTTTAGCAACGTTGATTTTCCGGTGCCGTTGTATCCGATTAATCCTATGCGGTCACCGGGTTGAATGTGCCATGTTGCATCACTTACAATTACCCGCGCACCAAATTCGAATGTGACATTTTGAAGACCTAATAACATACCCAAACCCCAACAGGAGCTAATTTTTTAAAATTGATGTAATAATATTCCCTTCATTTATAATACTGCAAACCACCTCTATTTCTTCTAAAACTTCGTGATACTGAGAGGGGCACAAAAGTATGGCAATGAGTTTGGAAAGCAATTTCAATTACTTTTGTAAAAAGATTTTTAACATGAGAAAATTCATTGCGATATCTGCTCTTGCTATCTTAACCGCATGTGGAGGTAGTGGTGGAGATAAAACTGCCGGAGACGAAAAACTAAAAGACGAACCTCTTGCTCAAAGTAAAAACTCTTCCGATTTCAATTCAAAATTTACTAATTTTTTAAACAGTTACTATCATCTAAAAGACGCCTTTGTATTATCGAATAATGACATGGCAAATGCCTCTGCAAACTTGCTGGTAACAACTGCTGATAGCGTGAATCTAAAAGAAGTAAAGGCAGATACGAGTATTTTACAAATGGCGAAAGGCTATCTTGAAACTATCTCTTCAGAGGCAAAAGCGCTGTCGCAGGAAAAAGATTTGGAGGCTAAGCGCAAATCATTTCAACTAATTAGCGATGCAATGTACGACCTGGTAAGAACCATTCGCTTTGACAGAGGAGTTGTGTATCATCAATTTTGCCCTATGGCATTTAATGACGCCGGCGCCTACTGGCTTAGTGCCACTGCCGACATAAAAAACCCATATTTTGGAAAGAAAATGCTAACGTGTGGCGAGGTCAAAGATTCAATTGATTTCAGAGGTAAATAAGACATAGCAAGCCTACAAGCCTACAACAAAAAAGAGGATACCTAATTGCATCCTCTTTTTTGTTTTTATGGTGATTTAGTACAAGATGAAAAAGCCCCACTTTTCAATTACTTCATACCATCCTTAATTTTCTGAATATGTTCCAAATGCATTCTTAACACAGGAAGGGTTTTAGATGCGAAAGCTTTTACATCTGCATCATTTCCTTTATTCGCTTCGTCCTCAAATTTGCTAATGTCTTCTTTATGATCGTCTACCATCATATTTACATACGCCTTATCGAAGTCTGCACCTTTTTTAGTTTTTAATTCATCAATGTGTTTTTGTTGTTTCTCCATGGGGGATGAAGGAATAGTAACATTTTTCTTTGCAGCAACAGCTTTTAGTTCTGTATTTGCTTTGCTATGATCAGTAATCATCATTTGACCAAATTCTTTCACCTGAGATGAAGCAGCGTTTAATTGAGCCATCTTTCCCAATGTAACTTCCATTAAACCTCCACTTGCCGCATCCGTTAAAAACTCTCTGTCATCTTTCATGCTGGTATCTTTTGAAGAAGTAGTACCGGCAGAAGTCATTGCAGATGATGTGTCTGACCCTGTTGTAGTACTGGTCATTGCAGTAGAGGTGTCGCCGCTTTTAGTTTCAGAAGTTTGACTGCCACCGCAGCCTACGGCAAAGGCGAGGAAAGCCATAATGCCAACAGACATAGTTATTTTTTTCATAATTATATTTTAGATATTACTCAAGCTAAAAAAGTATGCCATCAGTCCTATTGATCAAAAACGCTCTATTGGGCATGTGAGGCCGGGTGGCAATTAATAGATAAGTTGTTTTCTACAATTTTTAAAACAGATTCGTCTATTCATCTTCATCCACCAACAAATCCCCGTTTATCAACTCAGGCAATATCGCTTTTACCTGTTCGTCGGTTAGCGTATCTACTCCCTTTAGACGTTTTTGTATTGCCCGTGTGCGCACACCGGCAACGTTTTCCAGTTGGTCTAACCCTGTTTGTATGTTTTTTTGTGCTTTTTCTAAAAGACCGCTAAAGTTGCCAAACTCTGTTTTCACCGCACCTAACAATTGCCAAACCTCACCACTTCGTTTTTCTATAGCAAGCGTTCGAAATCCCATTTGTAAGCTGCTGAGAAATGCTGAAAGGGTGGTAGGGCCTGCTATATTTATTTTACATTCTGTACGAATGCTTTCAAATAATCCGGGCGTTCTCAGCACTTCTGCATACAAGCTTTCAAAGGGCAGAAATAAGATAGCAAAGTCGGTTGTGTTAGGCGGGTCAATGTACTTACTGCAAATATCTGCTGCGCATTTCTTTATACCTCTTACAAAGGCTTTGCGGCTTTCTTCAATCTGGGTTACATCGCCAAGATCGTAGGCTTGCATCAACCATTCAAAATCTTCCTTTGGAAACTTAGAATCTATCGGCAGCCAAAGCGTTTTGTCTTTATTTCCGGGTAGTCTTACTGCAAACTCTACCACCGCATTGCTGCCTTCTTTTGTCTTTATATTTTTTGCATATTGATCTGGCGTAAGTGTTTGTTCGAGTATATTTTCCAACTGGTATTCTCCGAGCAATCCTCTTGTTTTAACATTGCCTAGTACACGTTTCAAATCGCCTACACCTGTTGCCAGTTGCTGCATATCGCCAAGACCCTTATGTACGGCTTCCAATCTTTCACTGACCAATTTAAATGATTCTCCCAGTCTTATTTCCAGTGTCTGCTGCAGTTTTTCATCAACCGTTACCCGCATCTGTTCCAACTTTTGTTCGTTGCCTTGTTGCAGTTCAGCAATTTTTTGTTCAACTGTTGCACGCATATTGTCAAGACGGCGGCCAGTATCCATATTTTGTTCACTCTGCTTGTTTAAGAGCGCATAAAAATTATCTTTTTGAATTGCATTCAACTCCCGGATCGATACTCCGAGGTCTTTTTTAAACGTGTCAAGTGCCTGTTTTATCTCGGTCCTGGTTTCTTTCGAATTATTTGTATTGCCCTCATTAAAAGCGGTCAGTTTGTGATCGATAGTATTAGTTAGATGGTTGAGTTTTTCTTCAAAAGAAGAAAGTGAAGAGGCAAGTTCTCTGCGCGCTAACGCACCATTGTCAAACGTCTCTTTGCGATTTGAAGCAATTTCAATTTTAACAGCGTTTTCGATCCTTTGCATTTCAAGGCGGAGTGAATCGAGTGTATTGGTAATACTGCTTTCTTTGTTACTGGCAGACTTTAATGAAATACCCAGATGAACGATTTGTAATATTATAATGACGGCTAGTATGATGTATAGTAAAATCATGAAGCAATATAGCGGCTTAGGCTTAAATAAACACAATCAACACGTAGTGGGTAAGAACTCAAAAAAACAACAGCCTTATACCAACAAGAAATAATGCTACGGCTAAAGCTCTTATGATACCTTTTGGTTTTATTTTTTCGGATAGCCTGGCTCCTATTTGCGCTCCGCCAACTACTCCGATACCAATAAAAACCGCTTTTGTCCATTCTTGCCAAAAAGTGCCCTGTATCATGTGTACGATGGTGCCTGCCAGCGCCATAATAGCCAAAATGAAATGAGAGGTAGCGGTGGC
>JALYZZ010000612.1 GCA_030948675.1 Bacteroidota bacterium
GCCTATAAGTCAGTATGGACTAAAGACGGTTCTCCACTTATTGTTTTAACAAAGCAGTTGCAGCAGGCGCTGCAGTCAACAGTTGAAGAACCTGTAGAGATTGCAATGAGGTATGGCAGCCCAACTATTGACGAAGCCTATCAAAAGCTAATGAAAAAAAGGCCCGATCTCAATGAGGTAGTGGCTATTCCTTTATATCCACATTATGCTATGTCATCTTACGAAACTGCTGTTGAACAGGCTAAAGCGGTGCACAAGGAAAAAAAATACGCTTTTTCATTGTCCTTTATTAAGCCTTTTTATGATGAACCTCATTATATACATGCCCTTACCTTAAGTATTAAACCTTATTTGCAACAGGATTATGACCAGGTTTTGTTTAGTTACCACGGGTTGCCGCAACGACACATGACTAAAGCAGACCCTACCCACCAGCACTGCCTTAAGGTACAAAATTGTTGCGAGATCGCTTCACCTGCTCATGCCACCTGCTACAGGCATCAATGTTGGACTACAACCCAACTACTTGTTAAAAACCTTGGTATTCCAGCTGATAAAGTAGGGTTTTCTTTTCAATCAAGATTGGGAAGTGAGGAATGGTTAAAGCCATACACAGCATTGCGTTTACAGGAACTGCCTAAGGAAGGAGTAAAAAAGCTGGTGATACTTTGTCCGGCGTTTGTAAGTGATTGTCTTGAAACACTGGAGGAAATTGCGATGGCCGGAAAAGAATCTTTTTTACATTCGGGAGGTGAAAGCTTTACTGTAATACCTTGTCTCAACGTACATCCGCTTTGGGTACAATCTCTGGCCACCTGGGTAAAAGACTTTGCAAATGGTCAGCGTGATTTGGTACTAGCATAGCGAAACACGGAAAGTAAAGAGAATTTTCTATAATTAGTTAGCTCAACTTATCTTAGGAAAAAGTTTTGCGTATGAGAATTATTGCCGCTCCTCTAATTGCAGGTTTCTGTGTTATTATCGCTTTTTGGATCGTTAGCTCAGCCATTAAATACAAGACCCGGTCAGTAGAGACTATCGTGGTTACTGGTCTTGCCGACAAAGATTTTGTAAGTGATCTTATTGTCTGGAATGGTTCTTACGCCCGTAAGTCTCTCGATTTAAAAAGTGCCTATGCCGCGCTCAAGCAGGACGAAACGGCAATCAGGCAATATTTAAAAGGTAAAGGAATCGGAGATGGGGAAATGGTCTTTTCATCAGTAGTAATTAATAAAGAATTTAATACCAGGTCAGACGATAATGGTAAACAAATTGGACAAGAATTTACCGGTTACAATCTTACGCAAACGGTAAAGGTGGAGTCGGTGAATGTAGACAAGGTCGAAAAAATTTCGAGGGAGGTGACAGAACTGATTGAAAGTGGTATAGAACTCAACTCATCACCCCCTGACTATTATTATTCTAAATTGACTGACGTAAAAATTGATTTGTTAGGAAAAGCCAGTGCCGATGCAAGATCGCGCGCCCAAACAATTGCCAAAAACTCTGGCACCAGTCTCGGGAAATTGAGAAAGGCAAACATGGGGGTATTTCAGATTACCGGCAAAAACAGCAATGAAGATTACAGCTATGGCGGCGCCTTTAATACTTCTCAAAAAAACAAAACCGGTTCTATCACTATAAAGATGGAATTTGCAACAGATTAAATAGCACTCCTTACCGTTTATAGTATTTTAAATGTATTTGTATTTAAAAGCGCTACACATCATTTTTGTTGTTACCTGGTTTAGTGGAATGTTTTATATGCCACGGCTGTTCATCTATAATACAGAAGCAAGGGACCAGCCAGAGCCAGCACGCAATATCTTGCATACACAATTTAGTACGATGATGAAGCGATTGTGGTACGGAATCACCTGGCCATCTGCAATATTTACGCTTTGCCTCGGAGTGTCGGTTATGATAAATGGTAACTGGCATAAGACTTTGTTGGAACCAGGAGGACGATGGCTTCTTGTAAAACTTGCATTTGTAGTGTGTTTATATATCTACCATTTTACATTGCATGCAATTTTCAAACAACAAATTGCCGGCTCTTTTAGGTATACATCACAACAACTACGTATTTGGAACGAAGTAGCGACAGTTTTTTTGATTGCAATCGTAATGTTAGCTACTGTGAAGCAAAGTCTAAGTTTTGTTTGGGGACTTGCTGGCCTTGTTTTATTTATTATTGTTTTGATGTCGGCTATTAGAATATATAAAGCGCTTCGTGCAAAACGCCCCTGATTATTTTTAAATCTTTCTCATCTTAATGATTATTATGCGCCTGCTTATTGCCCTAATGATATTTTCAGTTGTTGGTTCTGCATGCAAAACAACTAGTTCGGTAGATACGATCGTTCAAAATGGGTTGGTGTATACTGTTAATGAGAAATTTGACACGGTTCAGTCTTTTGCTATAAAGGACGGGAAAATAATAGCGACAGGTACTAATGAAGCCATTATAAATAAATACACAGCAAAGGAAACCATCGACGCAAAAGGACAAGCAGTGTACCCGGGACTTATAGATGCGCATGCCCATTTCTTAGGCTATGGCCAATCTCTTTTTATGGTTGACTTGTTTGATGCTGCCAGTTGGGAAGAAGCGGTAGAAAGAGTAAAAAAGTTTGCGACAGAACATCCGGAAGAAAAATGGATTAGAGGCAGAGGATGGGACCAAAATAAATGGCCGGGAAAATCATATCCAACTAATGAGAAACTGAACGAAGCTTTTCCTACAACACCTGTTATACTTATAAGGGTTGATGGCCACGCTGCTATAGTAAATCAGCGAAGGCTTGATGTAGCAGGAATACATGCCGGACAAACATTAACCGGAGGTGAAATTGAAACAAAGAATGGAAAACTCACAGGTGTGCTGATAGATAATGCGGTTCGTTTGTTATCCCGTACAATGCCTGCCAACACAATTGATGACTATGTAAAATGGCTGTCGAAAGCGCAAAAGAATTGTTTTGAAGTGGGCCTGACCACAGTGGCGGATTGCGGGTTGATGTACAACGATGTGCAGACGATAGATGGTTTGCAAAAGGAGGGCAAGCTCGATATGCGCTTGTATATAATGCTAAGTGATGACACTGCCAACTACAGCAGATACCTGCACAAGGAACCTTACAAGTCAGATAAGATGTTTGTGAAGGGCATTAAAGTATATGCCGATGGAGCGCTTGGCAGCAGGGGTGCTTGTTTGCTGCAACCGTATGCCGATAAGAAAGGGTGGTACGGGTTTTTGCTGAAAGACAAAACATACTTTGATAGCATCGCCACAGTAATTGCAAAAACAAATTACCAAATGTGTACACATGCTATTGGCGATAGCGCTAACAGGGTAATTCTTCAGATTTACAACAGGACTTTAAACGGTACAAACGATAAACGTTGGAGGATCGAGCACGCGCAGGTAATTGATCCCGCTGATTTTAATTTGTTTGGCAAATCGAATATCATTCCTTCTGTTCAGCCAACACATGCTACGAGCGACATGTATTGGGCTAGCGAAAGATTAGGCACAGCGCGTATCAAGAGTGCGTATGCTTATAAGCAAATGTTACAGCAAAATGGATGGATGCCTCTAGGTACCGATTTTCCGGTAGAAGACATTAGTCCATTCAAAACTTTTTTAGCTGCTGTTTTTAGGACAGATGCAAAAGGATTCCCTGAAGGAGGATTTCAATTTGAAAATGCTTTAACAAGGGAGGAAGCGATACGAGGCATGACTATTTGGGCAGCAAAAGCTTGTTTTTTGGAAAACGAAGTAGGGAGCATTGTCGCTGGCAAAAAAGCTGATTTTATTATTCTTAATCAAGATCTGATGAAAGTTGCTGGTAAGGATGTTTTAAATACCAAAGTAATCACGACATACATAGGAGGGAAAAGGGTCTTTTAAACGGACAGGAGTATTTGTACTCTTCGGTCAGTCAAACGGTATTAAACCTACCCAGCCCCATGTTGGCATTCATCTATATTTGCTTACTAAATCCCTTTATAAATGTTACTGATCATACTTGGCTTAGCCGCCTTTTTTGCGGCCGGTTCTCTTCATAAAATGCAATCGCCTTTTCCAAATTATACAGGCGTTGTTCGCATGATTGCCGCCGTCATGGTTGTTCTGGGCGTTCTTACATCATGCGTTGTACAGATAGATGCGGGCGAGATTGGAGTTAAATCACTTTTTGGAAAAGTACAGGACGATATAATGACAAGCGGTTTACATTTTATTAATCCCCTTATTAAAGTAGATCGCATTGATGTTCGTACTCATAATTATACTATGAGTGGCGTACACGATGAAGGTGATAAAGAAGGCGACGACGCTATCCGCGTTCTAACTTCTGATGGCCTTGAAGTTATTATAGACCTTACCGTACTGTACCGCGTACAGGCAAATGAAGCGCCGCGTTTGGTGCGACAAACAGGCCTTGACTATAAAGATAAAATTGTTCGTCCTGTTACCCGCACCAAAATAAGAGATAACTCCGTCTACTATACCGCCATAGATCTTTACAGTACCAAAAGGGATGAATTTCAAACTCGTATTTATAAAACGATCGAAGACAATTTTAAGATGCGTGGGCTTGAACTGGAGCAGTTGCTGGTTAGAAATATTACGCTGCCTAACCGGGTAAAAGCTGCTATCGAAGAAAAAATAAACGCAGAGCAGGAAGCGCAAAAAATGATGTTTGTTTTACAAAAAGAAAAACAGGAAGCAGAGCGTAAACGAGTAGAAGCGCAAGGCATAGCTGATTATCAACGAATAATAAACACAGGATTAACCAGCAATCAATTACAATATGAGCAGATAAAGGCGATGAAAGAAATTGCGACTTCGCAAAATGCGAAGGTGATAATAATGGGTAGTAAAACACCTGTAATCATCGATGGAAAAAATTAGTCGTATTAATTTTCAAATAGCTCGTCTATCGTTATGTCTTGATCGTAAACACTGGCATTTAAGGCTTCTAACTGCCAAATAAAATCATTTGATATATTAACAGTTCACTCTTTTTCTTAACCTATTTATTTTAGCCACAATGCTTACTTGTAATGGCACAAGACCGGCATTCTCATATTTTCGTTTTACGGTTATAACATAGTCACCCCCTTTATCTTTCGTACTTTTGACGATATGGAAGAAAAAATAGCACAAATACTACAAAATTTTAAGATCGAACGGTTGAACGAGATGCAGCTCGCTGCTATAGAAGCATGCAAAAAATCGGACGATTTAATCCTTTATTCTTCTACCGGCTCAGGAAAAACACTTGCATTTTTATTACCCATATTGCAAAGGTTAGACAAAACAAATAATAAGACTCAGGCTATTATTGTTGTTCCGTCAAGAGAACTGGCGTTGCAAATAGAACAGGTTTTTAAAACAATGGGTACCGGTTTTAAAATAACAGCGTGCTATGGGGGACACAAGCGTGAAATTGAAGAAAATAATCTGCTGCAGGCGCCCGCTTTAATTGTTGGAACGCCAGGCCGTATAGGAGATCATTTAAGAAGAGGAAACATAAAACCAGATAGTATAGAAACGTTGGTGCTCGACGAGTTTGACAAATCGCTTGAACTGGGCTTTCAGGAAGAAATGGCTTTTATAATTGAATCGATCAAAAACATTACAAAAAGGATTTTGACATCAGCTACAATAGCTGAAGAAATTCCCGAGTTTATACAATTGAGTAGTCCTGTAACACTCAATTATTTAACTGAAGAAAGGGCAACAGCGCTCGAAGTCAAAGTGGTAATGAGTTATGACAAAGACAAATCTGAGTCGCTTTTTAGACTGATATGCTATCTGGGTAACCGGTCGACCATTATTTTCTGCAACCATCGCGAAGCGGTTGAACGTACCAGTGCTTTGCTGGCAGACAAAGGGATTGTAAATGTGTTTTATCATGGGGCTTTAGAACAGCAGGAACGTGAAAGCGCCCTTGCAAAGTTCAGGAACGGTACTTCAAATGTTTTGGTAACTACCGACCTCGCTTCACGTGGTCTTGATATTCCTCACATTCGCTACATTGTTCACTATCACTTACCAGCCACCGAAGAAGTTTTTACACACCGCAATGGGCGGACAGCGCGAATGGACGCCAGCGGCACTGCTATCTTAATCATTGGTCCTGAGGAAAAAACACCTGTTTATGTTGCTGATGATGCAATCGAGATAGAATTGCCCGAAACAAACGAATTACCTGAAAAGCCAAAATGGTCAACTCTTTTTATTGCTGCAGGAAAAAAAGACAAAGTAAATAAGATTGATGTAGTAGGTTTTTTAACGAACAAAGGGCAATTGAAGAAAGAGGACATTGGGCTTATTGAAGTAAAAGATTTTTTTTCATTTGTCGCGATAAGAAAAGTGAAAGTAAGCCAGGTATTGCAGCACATTAAAGACGAAAAAATAAAAAACAAGAAAGTGAAAATAGATATAGCTAAATAAATCAGATGGTCAATGGCAAAATTTGCTGTACGCATTCATCTGCTATGAATACTTTTTTTATAACGTTCTGCATATCTTAACCGTTTACGTCTTAGTCATTTTTTTTAAATAAACAGTATAAATTAGAATGACTGCCTTTAACGCATTAATTTAGAAAGTATCGTTAGTTTGAAAATTAAACTGCAGATTTCCTTTCCTGTAGTACTTCTTATATTTATCGTTGATCTCCTCACTTTGTTTTTTTCCATCAATATACAGCTCCCCATTTTTTACTTCTATATTCGATGCCTTTGAGCTATCTATCAAACCATCCTGCTGAAGTGCTTTCAAGAATTCCTTCCCGTTATTTAACTCAGCTTTTACCTTTTCCATAGACTTTTTCGCATTTTCAAAAGCAACTTTCGTTTCAGCTTTTATTTTCTCTGCTTCTATTTTAGGTATTTCAAACCTCATATTATTTTTCTGTGTTGCCAACTCAGCCCTTGCCTTTTCCATCTCACTTTTTACTTCCTCCATTTTCGCCTTGTCTAATTTTGCTACACTTTCGTTGAGTTGCCGTTTAAGCTCTGTCCAGTCTATTTTTTTAAGAGATTCATTTACCTGCAAAGAAATTTTTTGTGCATCCAGTCTTTTCATTGCGGCATCTATTTGCTTTTGCACTTTACTAAAGTCGATATTTTGCACCTCATTTTTTAGCTGATCCATTTGCACATCCAACTGTTTTAAATTATGGTCCAGCTGATCTAATTTAGTACTACCATCGTTTTTATAATTCGGATCTGCTGCGTCTTTCTCATTGTAGTTGCCGTGGTGTTGTTTTTTCGACGGCTTTATAGGGGTTGTGGGTTGACTGAAAGCTGAAAAGCCAATAATAGTTGCAATAAGTGCAAGCAGATAGACAATTTTTGCAAAAGATGAATTTGCTGCCATAGAAGTAGTTTTAAGTTTGTTTACGAATTTGTTCGTAAAACGAATATACGAGATACTTCGTATTCCTATTCTTTCGCTACCTTTTTTCTTTTAAAATTTTAACAATTGCACATTCTTTTATCATGTTTCTTTACTTGCTTTTTACACGAAGCAGACATAGCATCGGTTGCTGTTGTACCAGGACTATAAAGAATTTTTCAGATGTAAATCAACTTAAAAACATGAAGCACTTATTGATTGTCTTAACCATGCTTTGTCTTAGTGCATCAGTATTTGCACAGGATGACCAGGACGAGAAGACGCATAAGTTTAGAAGAGATAATATTTTTATCGGCGGAGCAATTGGTCTTGGGTTAAGCAGTGGCGGTTTTAGTGCAGGTGCAAATCCTGAAATTGGTTACAGCATTACAAATTGGCTCGATGCAGGTATCTCCACCAACTTTAATTACTATTCTTATTCGGCGGAATATAATATTAATGGAACAAGGCAGAGAAGTTTTAACT
>JALYZZ010000660.1 GCA_030948675.1 Bacteroidota bacterium
CCGTTTGTGGTTAAATGTTACAAACATTGCTTTACAAATAGTACTGTTACTGGCAGGCAGTCTTTTGTTTCAGTTAGTGCTTGCCTTTACATTGGCAATGGGCATCGATCCCAATCATTTAAAGCTGGTAACGGCACTGTTTGTCTTGTTGATTGTTGCATTGCCCAGGGTGAGTAGCCAATTGAAAAGAAATTGATAATGCAGCATAATTAAAAGAAATTTTCGCAGTTGTAAAAAGGATTTTAGAATGATTTCGATGCAACGTATCAGCAAGATTTTTAACAGGGGCAAGGCCAATGAGGTAGTTGCATTGGGGGAAGTTTCGCTGCAGATAAGTAAAGGTGAGTTTGTGGTTATTATTGGTGCCAATGGAAGTGGCAAAACAACGTTACTTAATATTATTGGAGGCGCTGAAATTGCTACCTCAGGTTGTATTGAAATTGATGGTACAAACGTTACCAGATTGCCTGAATACAAACGAAGCAAATGGGTAGCACGGGTCTTTCAAAATCCTAACAATGGCACTGCACCTGATCTAACAATACTTGATAACTTCAGGCTTGCATCATTGCGTTCCCAACAAAAAGGGCTATCGGTAGGCATTAATGCCGCTTTTAAGAAAAAAGTGCAGGAAAGGATTGCAACCCTTGGTATGGGCCTCGAAAATAAGTTGAACCAATTAATGGGCAACCTCTCAGGGGGACAAAGGCAGGCCCTAACCCTGCTAATGAGTGTGATGGATGATACGCAAATTTTACTACTCGACGAACCCACAGCAGCCCTTGATCCAAAATCTGCTTTAGTAGTTTTAGACCTTGCCAATAAACTACATTCCGACCTTGAAATCACCACTGTGCTTATTACCCATAATTTAAAAGAGGCACTACAAAATGGCAACCGACTGATACAGGTAGATAACGGCAAGATCAGTCGCGACCTACATGCTATGATAAAGTCTGATTTATCGTTGCAGGAAATGTATGAATGGTTTGGGTAAGCACTCTATTTTTCC
Source organism: Bacteroidota bacterium (assembly GCA_030948675.1). GTDB lineage: Bacteria > Bacteroidota > Bacteroidia > Chitinophagales > Chitinophagaceae > Segetibacter. The sequence goes on from JALYZZ010000660.1 coordinate 1,013, forward strand.
TTGTAAGCGTCTTATAAATTGATTGATAAATTTATTATCGAGTATTCTAAATTTTGCCTTTTTAATAATGTTAATAAGCATTTTAAACTAGCAACAGAGAAATCTATTTCGTTAAAGTAAATCCAGCTTCTTTTACGTCTCTTGAGTTACTGCCAACCATCACTGTAAAATCGCCGGGTTCGGCGGTCCACTTGAGATCGCTATTGAAGAATTTAAGGTCTTCAATGGTTAGGTTAAATGTGATGTCTTTTGTTTCACCTGCTTTCAAAAGTACTTTTTGAAACGCTTTGAGCTTTTTTACAGGTTGAGCTACCGACGCAAATATGTCGTGCAGATACAATTGCACCACTTCTTCACCATCGTACTTGCCCGTGTTTGTTACCGGGACCTTAACCTGCAAGGTTTCAGTTGGCTTCATTGATCTTTTATTCAACTTAATATCACCGTAAGAGAAGGTGGTATAACTTAACCCGTAACCAAAAGGAAACAGGGGATCGTTTGAGACATCGAGATAATTTGATTTGAACTTCTGCGCCTCCTGTCCCTCGGGTTGCGGGCGGCCGGTATTTTTATGATTGTAATAGATTGGAATTTGACCTACGTTTTGAGGGAAAGTCATGGTTAGCTTACCGGAAGGATTGTAGTTACCAAACAACACATCAGCTATTGCATTCCCCGCTTCATGCCCCTGAAACCACACCTGTAGCAGGCTTGTCGACAGTGCGTTTTCCTCGTTTAATACCAATGGCCTGCCGCTCATCGTTACTACAACAAGCGGCTTGCCTGTTTGCGCAAGTGCCCGCAATAACTTGCGTTGACTTTCGGGCACAGCAATGTCTGTGCGGCTCGCAGCTTCACCAGTCATTTCTGACGCCTCACCTACCACCGCAACAATTACATCCGCCCTGTTCGCGGCTTCAATTGCCTGCGCCAGCAATTGGCTTGGCGGAAGTGGATCAATACTGGCCCTTTCACCAAACACATTCACTTTCTTGGCCAGTAAGGTATCATCGGTAATGTTAGCTCCTTTTGCATATAAAATATTCACCCCGTTTCCTGCTACGTTTTTCATTCCATCCAGTACAGTTACCGCGGTTGTTGCATTACCACTTACCGCCCATGTACCGAGCATATTGCTTTTATCGTTTGCCAAAGGACCGATAAGGGCAATGGTACCTGACTTTTTTAGGGGTAATGTTTGGTTGCTGTTTTTAAGCAAGACCGTTGAGCGTGCACCAAACTCACGGGCTGCCTGTCTTTTTTCTGCGCTAAGCACTTCTCTATCCGCTCTTGCGGGATCACTAAAGCGATACGGATCTTCAAATAACCCAAGTTTGTATTTAGCTTCCAAAATCCTGCGGCACGCGTCGTCGATGTGTTTTTGAGTTGTCTTGCCTTCCTGTAATGATTTTTTTAGTGTTGAGTAAAAACCTTCGCCTACCATATCCAGGTCGACACCTGCATTTAGCGCGAGTGCTGAAACGGTCTGCAAATCTCCCATTCCATGGGCTGTCATTTCGTTGATACCTGTATAATCTGTTACAACAAATCCTTTAAAACCCCATTGCCTGCGAAGGAGGTCGGTTAGTAACCATTTGTTGCCAGTTGCAGGAACGCCGTCGATTTCATTGAAAGAAGCCATTACACTGCCTACTCCCGCATCGACAGCAGCTTTGTACGGAGGCAGGTAATATTCGTACATTTTAATACGGCTCATGTCTACCGTATTGTAATCTCTTCCCCCTTCTGCAGCGCCATATAGAGCAAAATGTTTTACACAGGCCATGAGTGTATTTTTTGCTGAAAAAGAGCCGTTTCCCTGGTAACCTTTTACCATTGCTCTGGCGATTTGAGAACCGAGGTAAGTGTCTTCTCCCGCCCCTTCTGCTACCCTGCCCCATCTGGGATCGCGGGCAATATCAACCATAGGTGAAAATGCCCAACTCAACCCGTCTGCTGTAGCTTCTGAGGCGGCTATTCGTGCACTACGCTCAATCATCGGCATATCCCAACTACATGACAGTGCCAGTGGTATTGGAAAGGTTGTTTTATAACCGTGGATAATATCCGAACCAAAGATTAAAGGGATTTTTAACCTGCTGCTGCTAACTGCAAGTTTCTGCGCCTGTTTTATTTTATCGATCCCTATGACGCCAAATAACCCCCCGACACTTCCTGCTTTTATTTTAGCTTCTACGTCGCTGCTTACTACCGATCCTGTGGCTACGCCTCCACCCGGAGTTAATAAGTTTAGCTGGCCGATCTTTTCCTCTAGTGTCATTTTAGACATGAGGTTAGCAACAAAGGCGTTCATCTTTGCATTGGCAGTATTTGCAGTGATCACTTTAGATG
>JALYZZ010000664.1 GCA_030948675.1 Bacteroidota bacterium
TTGAAACCATTTATGATGGCAGTATTGAATGGAGGAACAATGGTAGGGTGCAGGAAATACAAGATGCTTGCAACCGCAGGGCCTAAGCCCTTTATTTTACGGGCATCCAACTTAATAATCTTCTTAATAATTTGGCCTTCAGACTTAGCATTTAAACAACACTCCAAAAATTGACCGAAAGCTTGCTTGTTTTCTTCGTTCTCATAAATGTCCGGTATGCGTAGTTTAGGCTTCCAATAAAAAGGATGGGAAGCACCTTCAAATACCTACTTTTGCTCTGTGATTACCGACAGCACAAATTCCAAAGAAGAGCCTTTGAAATCGTTGGGAAACCGCCTGCACTTAATATTTTCAATTACTTGCATTACGCCTCTACGAATGGAACGAAACGCTTTTAGTCTTTCCTCATTGTTGATAAACCAAGTATTGTAAACGGATTCTTTGTCCGCTTTGTATTGCTGAATGAGGGGTTGAAAATTAGTGTTCATGTTTGGGCAGTTCTTCTCAGCCCAAATTATAGAAATTATTTGTAGCAATCTTTCTTTCTTAAAAAGATAGCCTTTAGAAGTTGGATAAAGATTTTTGATATTTTACCTGCAACAGTCACGACATAAAATTAAAAAGGGATGGCTTTAAGCCATCCCACATTTTCGTTAAACTAAACTTTCTGCTTTAAATCCCGCCTTAGTAACAAGTGCTTTTACCTCATCTTCCACAAGGTTTTCAGTTTGCACTGTCAAAATATTGTTTGGATTTGCAGTATCTACTTTCCATTCTTTGATGTCAGGATTGGCATTGAGTGATGGAGTTACTTTGGCAACGCAACCCCCGCAATTGATATTCGTTTTGAACTGGTATTGTTTCATTTTGTTCTTTTTATTTTCCAAAACTACACCTCTGTTGGCCTGTGGTTGTTACAGCATTTTGAGTTTGTTTTATACTTAAATGTAGATTACATTTTCATACCTGCCATTGGGTCTGCACCGTTTTTAAAAATATATTCGCTGTTGATTAAATAAGCACCACTGGTTACGACTGCGTCGCCATTTGCTAAGCCGTTGGTAATCTCTATGCGGTCGCCACTTTCCAAGCCGGTTGTTACCATCTGGTTTCTGAATGTATTTTTTCCCGTTTGTACCCAAACAGAAGCACCCTTTTCATCCCGTAAAACTGCATCAACAGGTAGTGACAACGCATTGCGTTGATTGCCTTTTACAACTACATAAGCAGACATGCCCGGTCGTAATTGATTGTTTTGATTTGGGACCGTTACTCGTATTAAATTTATTCTTTGGTCAGGGCTTATTTCAGGATTTACAAATTCAATTTTACCATTTATCTCTTTTCCAATGTCGGGCAACTGCACAGTTACAGTACCACTCTTATTTAACTGAGCAAACTGGCTGGTATAGACCTGTGCTTCTGCCCATAAAGTTGACAAATCAGCTAACTGTACAATCGTTCCCCCTTCATTAATGTATTCGCCTTCCTGTGCATCCATTTCGGTAATGTAACCGATTTCCGTACTCAAAAGCGTAGTGGTTGTTTTCGCTTTGCCATTTTTTGCCAATGCATTTATTTCGGCTTCACTCATGCCCCACAACAATAGTTTTGTTTTAGAACTTTTTATTACCTGGTCAAAATCTATCAGGGAATTATCCAACACTTTTCTTCTTTCCAATGCCATGATATATTCCTGCTTTGCATTGTTCAGTTCTTCGCTGTACACTTCAGCCAGTGGCTCTCCTTTTCGGATGTAATCGCCAATGTTTTTATGATATAGTTTATCTATTCTCCCGGTTACCCTTGCACTTACAGCCGTTAATTTGTGCTGGTCGTAATTGAGCGTAGCCGTTAATATTGTTTCATTTCCTATCACGCCTTTGCCAATTGTATCTACATGAATATTGCCTAATTGTATCTGTTGTTCGCTCAATTGTATTTCACCGGCTTTGGGTGCATTGCCTTTTTTTACAGCGATTAATTTCATTCCGCATATCGGGCAGTTTCCAGGATGTTTTTCCATGACCTGCGGATGCATGGAACAGGTATAAAACGTATCGGCTTCGACAACGGTTTTTTTATTTTTGCAGGCTGCTATACCAAGCACGATTGCTGAAAGAACCATCAATAGTACAAGAGTGCGACGCAACGGATGCTTAATAGATGTACTACTGCCGGCTTCAAAATTATTTACTTGCATAGCTTACTGATTTGCTTTGATAAAACTTTCGCTGTCGGTTAAATACTGTGCATTTGCAGCCACCGTGTCTTTCACTGTTAAGCCACTCACCACCTGTACCAAACCGTTTTGTTTTATTCCTGTAACTACTTTTTTTGCAACAAAACCACTATTGCTTTTTACAAATGCCACATCGTTCATGCCGAGAGATACTACGGCTTCCTGCGGTAACCAGGCCGCATTAGCGGTGCTACCAAAAATATTTGCCCGAACCGGGCTGCCAATGGGAATATCTAACCGGCTATTATTGAAATACACTCTTGCCGTTAAGGTTTTACTGCCCTGCCGAAAGA
>JALYZZ010000645.1 GCA_030948675.1 Bacteroidota bacterium
GAAAAGTTATGTTTGCAGTAGTAAAAATCGCAGGACAACAATTTAGAGTGCAAGCCGGTCAAAGCTTGTACGTACCTCACCTGCAAGGTAAAACCGGAGATACTGTTGAGTTCAGTGACGTACTGCTGACAGGTACTGATGGTAATCTGGCTTCCGGTACCGGGGTAACAGCAAAGGTTACCGCAGAGATCGTAAGTGATCTTATTAAAGGCGATAAAGTGATTGCTTTTAAGATGAAAAGAAGAAAAGGTTTTCGTAAGAAACTTGGTCACAGAACACAGTATACACAAATTAAAATTCAAAGCATCGCGTAAATTTTGAGATTTAATGATTGATGGACTGTAAGGTTCATGTGAAAGAGAAGGGGTCATTAAATCACGACATTACAAAATCTCTAAATCAAAATATTATGGCTCACAAGAAAGGTGAAGGTTCCGTAAAAAACGGCCGCGACTCGCAGGCGAAGCGACTTGGTGTAAAAATATTTGGTGGACAACCTGCTATTGCTGGCAATATTATTATTCGTCAGCGCGGTACCCAGTACCACCCGGGAAAGAATGTAGGTCTTGGTAAAGACTTTACTCTTTTTGCTTTAACTGACGGATTGGTGGAATTTAAGAAAGGAAGAAACGAAAGAACTACCGTATCGGTCGTTTCTGAAGTAGCACAGGAAGTAGCGGTTGCTGAATAAATTTTGACAGTTGGCATAAGTTTTTTAATTTTAATGGATATTTACTAACCATTAAATTTTAAAACATGGCAACTGCAAAAAAAGCTGCTCCCAAAAAGGCTGCCGCTAAGAAAGCTGCTGCTCCTAAGAAAGCTGCTGCCGCTCCCAAGAAAGCCGCCGCTCCTAAAAAGGCTGCTGCTAAAAAAGCTGAGGCGCCTAAAAAGGCTGCTGCTAAAAAAGGCGCTGCTCTCAAGAAGGCCGCTGCTCCAAAAAAGGCCACTGCTGCTCCTAAAAAAGCTGCTGCTAAAAAAGCCGCTCCTAAAAAAGCCGCTGCTAAGAAATCATCTGATTAAGATTATTTCTAATGCTAACATAACTCCAAAGTCCCGTTTATCGGGACTTTTTTATGCCGTTGTTGTAAGATCATAGTAGATTCGGATGTTACAGAAATAAAAAGCTCGCTGATTGAAATTAAACATAGAAAGTTGACCGCATATCACTAGAAGCAAAAAGTTAGTGAATTCGATCGCCTCTAACGTCCAATTCTTTCATTACTTTAGCTTCGTGTTCAAGCCATTGCTGCCATCTTTTTCTTACCTGTTCTTTGTCAATATATGTTTCAGCCAGTTCTATAAATAGTGTATAGTGGCCTGCTTCACTCTCCATAAAACGACGATAAAAACTACTAAGATAGTCATCGTTTAAGCCTTCACTTAGTCGCTTAAATCTTTCACAACTTCTCGCTTCTATTAACGCAAAAATTAAAAGTTTGTCGAGAAAGCGTTCGTCGTCGCTTCCACCCTTTTTTTGAAAAGGCATCAGCTTATTTACATATTCATCTTTGCGCTGTTTGCCCAAAACGAACTTCCTTTTCTTCAACTCCGCCAATACCAACCGAAAATGACCCCACTCTTCAGTAACAATCGGAGCTAATTCTGTAACCAATTTCTCTTTTTCCGAATAGCGTTGAATTAGTGAAATACAACTGGTAGCAGCTTTTTGCTCGCAGTAGGCATGATCAGTTAAAATTTCTTCTAATGAAATATTAGCAAGGTCAACCCATCGCGGGTCAGTGGGGAGGTGAAGTCCTAGAATGTTTTTTTGATATTCCGAAACCTGTTCCATCACTTCAATAAATTGTTATGTTTTTAAAACGACTTTTGGCACTGCTTGTTTACTTTTTGTAACGGCTGCCATTCCGCGAAAAAAAGTTTTTGCAGGTCAATTGTCGGGATTTAATAAACGGATCTGTTGTTGCTGACAAATATCTAACAGAAAAGTGAGAACCAAATCGGCGAAGATGCAGCAGCTAATAATTACTACAGTTATAGTCAGAGCTAAAAAATTTAAAGAGTTTTTCAAATGATTACAAGCGAAATATGTCTCAGTGCAATATGATTGGTGATTCGTATTAAAAAATGTATTTTCAGCCCTTATTAACTACTTATGAGAATTGTGCCTTTTGTTATTTCTGCAATAATAACTATTGTGCTTGTTTTTGCATTAAGCGTTCCTTTGCCCGTCGGTGGCAGTAAAACTCCTTGTCTCGGAGCGTTTTTGAGTCCTCAGCATGGCTTTTGGCAAAATGCAGATCCTGCAAATGAAGACTTTAATGCTACACTTAATTTACCTGGTCTTGACGGCAAAGTAGAAGTTTACTTTGATGACAGGCTGGTACCACACGTTTATGCGGAGAAAGAGAATGACGCATATTTTGTTCAAGGTTTTCTGCATGCAAAATTTAGATTATGGCAAATGGAGTTTCAAACGTATGCGGCGGCAGGAAGATTAAGCGAGATAATGGGAGAGGCAAGTGGTGGAAGCAACTTTTTAAAAATAGATCGTTTTTTCAGGAGGATAGGAATGGTCTATGCGGCAGAACAATCTTTAAAAAAGATGGAAGCTAATCCCATTACTAAAAATGCAACAGATGCTTATACGGCAGGTGTTAATGCGTACATATCTTCTTTAAAACCTAATCAAATACCGCTTGAATATAAACTGCTTAACTATAAGCCAGAAAAATGGAGCAACCTAAAAACGCAATTGTTTTTAAAATACATGTCATACGACCTCACCGGCGGCGATAATGATTTTGAAATGACAAATGCAAAAAGTATATTTTCAGCTGCTGACCTAGAAAAGTTGTATCCGACGACAGAAGACAGCCTTGATCCGATTGTGCCTAAGGGAACAGCTTTCCAGCCGGCCAGCATAGTTGTAAAAAAGCCTGCTAATGTAGATTCAGCTTATTTTCATTCGAATGATACCCTTCAATCGTCACTTATCCTAAAGCCTAACAAAAATAACGGCAGCAACAATTGGGTGGTAAGTGGTAGCAAGACGAGGAGTGGTGCGCCCATACTGTGCAATGACCCACACCTTGGGCTAAACCTGCCATCTCTTTGGTACGAAATGCAAATTTCCACCCCCACGTTTGATGCGTACGGGGTAAGTTTCCCCGGTCACCCTTCTATCATTATTGGCTTCAACGACAGTTGTGCGTGGGGAGTTACAAATGCAGGAAGGGATGTGAAGGATTATTACGAAATAAAGTTTAAGGATAGCACCATGCAGGAGTACATGTACAACGGACAATGGACTAATACTGTTTTTCGGAATGAGATCATAAAGGTAAAGGGGAGGCCGGATGTAACCGAGCGGATCGCAATGACAGTTTTAGGACCAGTGATGTTTGACAGAAATTATTCTGATGTATTAAAAGACGGGAAATACTATGCCTTGCACTGGACAGCATTGGATGCAAGCAATGAGGGACTTACATTCAACAAATTAAACCATGCAAAAAATTTTACTGATTATATTAAAGCAATTACAACTTATGAAACTCCCGGCCAAAACTTTGTTTTTGCCTCAAAAGCCGGAGACATAGCCATACGTGAACAAGGGCATTTTCCCGCCAAATGGAGAAGACAAGGCGATTTTCTTATGCCTGGTTTCGATAGTACTTATTTATGGCAGGGGTTTATTCCTTCGAAAGAAAATCCCACAGTAATTAATCCCGCCCGCGGTTTCCTTAGCAGCGCCAACCAACTAGCTACCGATGAATCCTATCCATATTATTTGGGCGGGCAACCAGAAATTTATCGGGGGATAATTATAAACAGGAACCTCAGCCAAATGTCTAACATAAGTATTCAGGACATGCAACAGCTACAAACCAGTAATTACAATGTTTTTGCTGAAATGGCAAGATCGCTTTTACTTAAGTATCTTGACGAGGGTAAACTTAGCCCTGATGAAATGAGCTACCTGGCTAAGCTTAAAAATTGGAATTTAAAAAGCGATATAAATGAAGAAGGTCCAACAGTTTTCAAATTGTGGTGGGATAGTTTTTCGCAAGCAGTCTATAAAGATGAATTTGCACGTACCGCTCTGCCGATAAAATGGCCCGATGAAAGCACTTTGCTTGAAGGTGTGCTAAAAGATAGTACGTACAAGTTTGTAGACGACATAACTACTCCAGCAACCGAAACTCTGCGCTCGATTGTATTAAGCGCCTTTAAAACAGCATACATAGAAATGAAAACGGCAAACGATCAACATCGTTTAGCATGGGGTAAGTATAAAGATACAAGAGTAAAACACCTTTTGAAGTTGCCTTCACTTAGCAGGCTGCACCTGCCGATCGGAGGGGGGGTAAATATTATAAACGCTACCTCCGGTGATCACGGTCCAAGTTGGCGAATGATTGTACAATTATCCACCCAAACAGAAGCATACGGCGTTTATCCTGGTGGCCAAAGCGGCAACCCGGGCAGCAAATACTACGATCAGTTTGTTGATAGTTGGGTACAGGGCAAATATTACCCTTTGCTTTTTGTAAGCCCTGCTGCTGCAAAAACTTCCACTAATTTCAAGTGGAAAATGACTTTTTCAAAAGCCTAAAATTATTTTAATGAAATTTTTTATTGCATTTTTTCTTACCGCTTTACTCAGTTTCGCCGCAGCCCTTTTTTTTCAATGGTGGATTATCGCGGTTGCTGCTTTTTTGGTCGCCATTGTTATCCCACAAAAAGCTATTCAGTCATTCTTATCGGCTTTTTTAGCTTTGTTTATACTATGGGGTATACAGTCTTCACTTATCGACGCTCAAAATAATCATCTGCTGGCTCGTAAAGTAGCATTTATTCTTCCGTTAGGAGGGTCGTACATTCTAATGATAATAGTTGCAGCATTCATGGGTGGCCTAGTAGCCGGAATGGCTGCGCTAACGGCAAGTTTCGCTAGAAGAGGAGAGGAAACATCCGAAAAAATACGGTAAAAAAAGTTTCTCCAGGTAACCTTGCTTTCGGTAATCTTTATTTGCTTTAATAAAAAATACTTATCGATACTTGCACAATTAATAGGAATAATTAATTCTAACGAAAAATGTTTAAACGATTAATTGCTATGAAACCTTTATCAATTTGTTTTTTTGTTTTGCTGTTTGTTGTAGATGCAATTGGACAAAAGGACGGGAAATTTAATGGACTTGATGTTAACCTTAGTAATCTCTACCGTACATCTGACGCTAAAACCCGCTCAATAAGTCCTGAAAATTTTACAGGCGAAGCTGGAAAAGGAGGGATGGCAATTCCACCAAAAGAAAACCATCCTGCTCGTGAGTTAGGGCAGGCGTGGAAAGTTAGCCCTTCGGTCAATATTGAATCCGGCAAAACTTTTACCCTCGCAAATATTGACGGATCCGGAGCAATTCAGCATATCTGGATGACCCCAACTGGCAACTGGCGATTTTCTATTCTCAGGTTCTACTGGGATGATGAAAAAGAGCCGTCGGTAGAGGTGCCTGTCGGTGATTTCTTTGGTATTGCTTGGGGGGAATATGCGCCTTTAAATTCTATGGCTGTAACAGTAAACCCTGGTAGCGCTTTTAATTCATACTGGCAAATGCCGTTTAAGAAAAAATGCAGAATCACGCTGGAAAACATCAGCACTTCGAGGATGACTCTATACTACCAGGTCGATTATACCCTAACCAGCATTCCTGATGATGCAGGTTATTTTCATGCACAATTCAGAAGAAGCCATCCAACAAAAGGAGCCTTACACACGCTTGTAGACAACGTAAAAGGCAAAGGGCAGTATGTGGGAACTTTTATGGCAATAGGTGTAACAAACAATGGCTGGTGGGGTGAGGGAGAGATCAAATTTTTCATGGATAGTGATAAAGAGTTTCCAACTATAAATGGAACGGGTACGGAAGATTATTTTTGTGGATCGTATGATTTCGAAAATCAAAAGACACACAAGTACGAGCCTTTTTCTACACCTTATGCAGGGCTGCACCAGGTAACAAAGCCTGACGGTCTGTACAATACACAACAGAGGTTTGGGATGTATCGGTGGCACATAGTAGATCCGATAAGGTTTGATAGTGAACTGAAGGTTACTATACAAGATCTTGGTTGGAAAAGCGGAGGACGTTTTCTTCAACAACAATCAGACATCAGCACTGTTAGTTATTGGTATCAAACCGAACCACACAATCCATTTCCACAACTTCCAGCCAAAAATGAATTAGAGGTAGAATAGAGTGCTAAAAAATAAAAATTATCCTTTTTGCGGGAGGGTAGCTGGATCGAATTGAATTATGGTAGTTATATTTTGTGTCAACTATTAAGCTAGTGTTAAGGGCTTTTCAAATCCTATCATTTGTAACCAATTAGAAAATTATTATTTTGCCTATTGCTTGTTGCTAATGATTTAGAATTAGTATCAATTGTAAAATTATATGTAGATATTTCTTAACTTTTCCACAAAAATCGGAAATTTATCCACCTTTTTTTCTCTGTTAAGTATAGTACACTTATCTTCGCGCTCCGAAAAATAGTATGTCGAAACAAGCACTGATTAAACAAGATGGTTCTATAGTTGAAGCCCTTTCAAATGCAATGTTCAGGGTTAAGTTGGAAAATGGTCATGAAATCATTGCAACCATTAGCGGAAAGATGAGGATGAATTATATTAGAATTCTTCCCGGTGACAAAGTTGGAGTGGAGATGAGTCCTTACGATTTAAGCAGAGGCAGAATTATTTTCAGGTATAAATAAAAATTTAGCTGTTAGCCCTTAGCCTATAGCTCTAAGCAATAGAAATACTAATAAAAAACAATAAATGAAAGTAAGAGCATCCATTAAAAAACGCAGCGCCGATTGCAAGATCGTTAGAAGAAAAGGAAAGCTGTACATTGTAAACAAGAAAAACCCTCGCTTTAAGCAACGTCAGGGGTAATCGAGAATTTTGTAGAATTCGGAACTGGGTAACTGTAGCTGTTGTAAAAGCCCGACTACTTCTTAAAATTTCACAATCTCAAAATTAGAAATTAAAATATGGCTCGTATTGCCGGTATAGATTTACCAAAAAATAAAAGAGGCGAAATAGGTCTTACCTATATTTATGGTATTGGTCTTTCGACTGCTCAACACATTCTTGACTCTGCTAATATCGACAGAAATAAGAAGGTAAACCAGTGGAATGATGAAGAACAAACCGCTATTCGTAATATCATTAATAGCGAAATTAAGGTAGAAGGCGCTTTACGAAGTGAAGTTCAGATGAGCATTAAACGTTTAATGGACATTGCATCTTACCGTGGTCTTCGTCATCGTAAGGGTCTTCCACTCCGTGGTCAGCGTACTCGTACAAATAGTCGCACCAGAAAAGGTAAGCGTAAGACGGTTGCTGGTAAAAAGAAAGTGGCTAAGAAATAATAAAATATTAGTTGCGAGTTGATTGAAATATTCAATTGCTTGCCGCTTTTGTATGTACCAAATCTTTGCCGGATCATCCTGATAACGGAAAGGAGGAAGGGTTTGGGTTCCATTTAAGAATGGAATATATTAATTGATCAACGATTACCTCAATAAAAAATTATGGCGAAAGCACCACAAAGGCAAGACAGCGCTAAAGCTGCGGCCAAAAAAAGAATTGTAAAAGTAGATGCGTATGGCGATGCTCATATCAATGCTACTTTCAATAACATTATTATTAGTCTTACCAACAAAAGCGGCCAGGTAATTAGCTGGGGAAGCGCTGGTAAAATGGGTTTCAGAGGTTCTAAAAAGAATACTCCTTATGCTGCTCAACTCGCCGCACAAGATGCTGCTAAAGTTGCTTTAGATGCCGGCTTAAAAAGAGTAGATGTATATGTTAAAGGACCCGGGTCGGGAAGAGAAGGTGCTATTCGTGCACTTGCTAATAGCGGTCTTGAAGTAACAATGATTAAAGATGTAACTCCATTACCACACAATGGTTGCCGTCCTCCTAAAAAGAGAAGAGTATAAAATAAATAAAAAGTAGAACCTTAGCAGCAACATCACGACTTTCTACTTTTTCCTTTTTAATTTATTCAAAAGCTGGTTCAGATCGAATTTTTAAGATTTTTAATGAACTGTACCGGGAACTAAAAAATCTAATTAAATAAGAACATGGCAAGGTATACAGGTCCAAAGACCAAGATTTCGAGAATGTTTGGCGAGCCTATTTTAGGCAACGGAAAGTGGTTAAGCAAAAACAGTAACCCTCCGGGAATGCATGGTGCTCAGCGTAAGCGTAAAACTTTAGGTGAGTATGCATTGCAATTAAAAGAAAAACAAAAAGCGAAATACTCTTATGGAGTATTGGAAAAACAGTTCCGCAATACGTTTGTAGAAGCTGCGCGTCGTAAAGGAGTAACTGGTGAAAACCTGATTAAGTTACTAGAGGCACGTTTAGATAATACCGTTTTTCGTTTAGGTATTGCTATCAGTCGCCCTGCTGCCCGCCAACTGGTAGCTCATAAGCATGTTACAGTTAATGGAATGGTAGTTAATGTTCCTTCTTTCCAATTACAACCCGGTGATACTATCGGTTTAAAAGAAAAGAGTGCCGTTAATACTGCTGTTACCAGCAACATTCGCGGTAGAAATCCGAAGTTTAGCTGGTTAGATTGGAATGAAGCTGAAATGAAAGGTACTTTTATTGCTTATCCGGAAAGAGAGAGTGTGCCTGAAAATATTAAGGAACAACTAATTGTGGAATTGTATAGCAAGTAAAGATAGTAGGCAGGAAGCAGTACAGGAGTGTGACACTAGAATGTTCGATTGTTATACAAGACCTCAATACAAAAAAAAATTACAACCACCTCAAATTTTCTGATGGATAAAAAGCTCCTTTTGGGGTTTGGGGTACAAATCGTCAATAAATAATGGCTATTTTAAATTTTCAGAAACCCGACAAGATCGTTTTACAAAAGGCAAATGATTTTGATGCACAGTTTGAGTTTCGTCCTTTGGAGCCAGGATATGGACTTACTATAGGAAATGCACTTCGCAGGGTGTTATTAAGTTCGCTGGAAGGTTACGCCATTGTGGGAATTAAAGTTGAAGGTGCTGAGCATGAATTTGCCACACTAAAGGGTATTACAGAGGATGTAACAGAAATCGTTTTAAATCTTAAGCAGGTCCGTTTCAAAAAGAGAGTTGACGGTGACGTTAACAACGAAAAAGTTACGCTTAGCATTAAAAATCAAACTGAGTTCACTGCAGGTATGATCGGTGACGCTACGCAGGCTTTTGAAGTAATGAACCCGATGTTACTTATTTGTACAATGGATAATACTTCTAAACTTGATATTGAAATTACTATTGCAAAAGGCCGCGGTTATGTACCCGCTGAAGATAATAGGGTGAAAGACTCTGTTTTTGGATATATTCCTATTGATAGTATCCATACCCCTATTAAAAATGTTAAGTATACAATCGAAAACACCAGGGTTGAACAAAGAACTGACTTTGAAAAACTGGTAATGGATGTGTCTACAGATGGTACTATTCACCCGGAAGAGGCTGTAAAGCAAGCTTCGCGTATTTTGATACAACATCTGATGATCATCACTGACGAAAACATTACTTTCGATAGTAAAGAAGAGAAAAAAGAAGACCTTGTTGATGAGCAAACGTTGCAACTTCGCAAGGTACTTAAAACACCACTAGAGGATCTTGATCTTTCAGTGCGTGCTTTTAACTGCTTAAAGGCTGCAAAAATTAACAGCTTAAGCGAACTGGTTCAATACGAGCAGGAAGACTTGATGAAGTTCAGAAATTTTGGGCAGAAGTCGTTAAGTGAAATTGAGCAGGTGCTGAACGAGAGAGGCTTAGGCTTTGGAATGGATCTCGGTAAATTAGGTGTAGATAAAGACGATTATTAATAATTAAAAGACACAAATAGAAAGTCAACAATGAATTTAATACTTTGATTTTCTATTTTCTATTTTCCACGGGTTGTAATTCCTGACACGGTACAACTCATAAAACACACAAGTCATGCGTCACGGAGACAAAATCAATAATCTTGGCCGTAAGTCGGCTCATCGGGCTGCCTTGCTAAGTAATCTTGCAAGCCAATTAATAGCGAACAAACGTATTACCACAACTTTAGCTAAAGCTAAAGCGCTCAGAACTTATGTAGAGCCTCTTATCACAAAGGCAAAAGAAAACAGTACTCACCAACGTCGTATTGTTTTCAGCTATCTTCAAGACAAAGAAGCCATCAAAGAGTTATTTGACGTAGTTCGTCTAAAAATAGAAGGGCGTCCCGGTGGTTATACACGTATTATTAAATTAGGAACTAGGGTTGGGGACAATGCGGAATTAGCATTGATAGAATTGGTTGATTATAATGATGTATACGGTAAAGGTGTAGCGGCAGATACCGCAGAAACAGCAAAAAGAACACGTCGTGGTCGTAGCAAGAAAGGTGGTGAAAGTACTGTGTCTGCTGCAACAACTTCTACACCTGCGGAAGTGGCTACTGCCACAGATTTGCCTGCTGCAACTGACGCAACCGCTGATCAAACAGTAATTGACAATAACCCAGAGCAAGCACCAGCGGAATAATGGTAATTCTAACAATATCAAAAAGGCAAAGTCGTTTCGGCTTTGCCTTTTTTGATGTTGGAAACTTTAAGAGAATATTTTTAACGATAATAATAATTTTGGGCCGCTGTAAGAATTGGTATTAATTCCCTTTCGATGAAGGCGGATGTTGCAACGACTATTTATAATTGTACTCAACAACAAAGGAGCACCACTACATGAACAATCAATTCCCTGCAATCTTACTTTTAGCCGACGGAACAATTTATTATGGCAAGTCTTTTGGCAAAATAGGGACTACCACAGGAGAAATATGTTTTAACACAGGCATGACCGGTTACCAGGAAGTCTTTACAGACCCAAGTTATTATGGCCAGATTGTAATAATGAATAACGTACATGTGGGAAATTATGGTGTGAAGGAAAGCGACGTTGAAAGCAGTACAGTAAAAATTCAGGGTCTTATTGGTCGTAACCTGGAAGAACTGTATAGCCGAAAACAAGCCCAGGGCTCGCTTGATGAATATCTGAAACAAAACGGTATTGTTTCCATAGAAGATGTTGATACCAGAGCGATTGTAGCCCATGTGAGAACCAAAGGTGCAATGAATTGCATTATCTCGTCTGACAACTTAAATGTCGATCTGTTAAAAGAAGAACTGGCTAAAGTACCCAGCATGGACGGCTTGGAGCTGGCATCTAAAGTTTCTACAGATCAACCGTACGAACAAGGTGACAAAAGTTCTCCTATAAAAATTGCAGTAATTGATTATGGTGTCAAGCAAAACATATTAACGTGTATGACATCAAGGGGAGCTCATGTAAGAGTTTTTCCGGCAACGGCAAGTGTCAGTGATATGAAGAGCTTTAATCCAAATGGGTATTTCATATCTAATGGTCCAGGCGACCCTAGTGCAATGGATTATGCAGTGAGTACTTTAAAAGAAATTCTAAAGGAGGATAAGCCGGTGTTTGGTATCTGTTTGGGGCATCAGTTGCTAGCGCTGGCAAATGATATCCCTACTTTTAAGATGCACCACGGGCACCGGGGATTAAATCACCCCGTCAAAAATATTATCACTGGTTTATGTGAGATTACTACTCAAAATCACGGTTTTGGGGTAGATCCGGAAGCGGTTAAGAACAACCCAAATATTGAAATTACACATGTTAATCTGAACGATGATAGCATTGAGGGTATCAGGATGAAAGGTACAAATGCTTTCAGTGTGCAATACCATCCTGAAAGTTTCCCCGGCCCTCATGATAGCAGGTATCTGTTTGATGATTTTATAGGTATGATGAAGTAGAACTTTTTTCAACGGGGGTTGATAGACTCTCCATCACACATCAAACCGTAGTTTTAGTAAGATCAATCAGTATGAAAATAGCAATCATTAACGGACCTAATTTGAACCTGCTGGGTAAACGTGAGCCCGACGTTTATGGAAACGAAACATTTGAGACGTACTTTGATGAGTTGCAAAAAAAATATCGGCACGTTAGTTTTAGCTATTATCAAAGTAATATTGAGGGAGAGTTGATTAACAAGTTACAGCAATTTGGTTTTAGCTACGATGGCATAATTATCAATCCGGGTGGATACACTCATACCTCAGTTGCTATAGGAGACGCCATAGCTGCCATTACTACCCAAGTAATAGAAGTCCATATTAGCAACATACATGCAAGGGAAGATTTTCGGAAGATTAGTTACGTATCTGCAAAATGCAAAGGTACTATTGCTGGTTTGGGCTTAAAGGGATATGAACTTGCCCTCTTAACCTTTATCGATCAATAATGCGATGGTTGTTAGCTGTTTTAATTATTTTCATGTCAACTTACATCTAATTTAACAGCTACCTTCCTCATAGTATTTAAGATTAAATTTAATTTAGTTCTTTAATATCTGTTATACATGAAGTGGTTACTTATCTCATTTTTACTGCTTTCATTTGCGGGCAATGCACAGTGGAAAAGTTATCGTTTAACCAGTAATAACGACACAATTAACCGTATCGATAAAAACGATTTGAAGCAGGGCAAATGGTTGATTAAGATAGAGGGATTACGCGGAGAGCCCGGACGCGATGAGGAAGGCGTATTTGTAAACGGTAAAAAAGAAGGCATTTGGAGAATCTATACTACAATGGGAGATTTGTATGCAATCGAAGGCTATAGATGGGGTAACAAAGATGGTAAGTGCCAGTATTATAGCATAACTGGAATTGTAAGAGAAGAAAGTTGGAAAGCCGTTAATCCTGCAAATCCATATGATACTGTAGATGTCTACGACCCGGTTGATCCTAACAAAATGTACAGGCAAGTAGTTAAAATTGAAGGTACATCAGTGAAGCACGGAACATGGAATTACTATGAAGATGGAATGATTAAAAGAACAGAACATTATTTCTTAGATAAACTTCAGGACCCTCTTAATCCTTCGATGGCAGGCGGAGAAGCAGCAACAGATACGAAAACCGTCAAAGCTCCTGCTAAAGTAAAACCTAAAGAGGTGATGGAATTTGAGAAAAAAGTAGGTAAAAAGAAAGTAAAAGTAATTGATGGAACTACTTTTTAATTAAGCTATTAAACGATTAATAGTACCTGTTATATTATCCTTCTATCATTTCATACTACATGTTGCAC
>JALYZZ010000677.1 GCA_030948675.1 Bacteroidota bacterium
GTAATGGGTGTTATCATTACATTTTCGCCTGAGTTTGGAAAGGCTATAGGAGTAGCTGCGCCGGTTGATGCGGGTAAAGCAGTATTGTTCGCTTTTATGGGACAGGTAGCAGGGAATATTGTAAGTGGCTCTTTAAGCCAATATTTAAATAATAGAAAAAAAGTCGTTTTTCTGTTTATGCTGTTTTCCGCTGCATTTGTACTGGTCTTTTTTCTTATACCACCTCCAAGTATCTCTGTTCTTTATATGCTTTGTGCGTGTCTCGGCTTTTCATGTGGTTATTGGACGCTTTTTATTACCATCGCAGCAGAACTTTTTGGGTCTAATCTCAGGGCTACTGTAGCTACAACAGTTCCAAACTTTGTTCGGGCAACTGTTATTCCATTAACCGCTCTTTTCACTTTTTTAAAAAACTACACAAGCTCAATCAGCAGTATTTTAATCGTAGCAGCTTCCACTTATTTACTGGCAGGCTTTGCCCTGGTTTTTCTGGAAGAGACGTTCAAAAAAGATATGAATTATATTGAGGAAGAGTAGCCGCAATCGCAGACAAAGACCCTTAAAGTTTTAAAAGAAAAATAAAAGCTATACATATTATTTGCAAACGATCCGCTTGGAATAAAATTAGTTTGATCACTGTAAGAAGTTTTTCTTTTCCCAGGGCCGCAACCGGTAACCATCTATCTTTTCTGCCACTGCTGCAAAAACAAAAAGAGCGCTCGCTGAGGGCTCTTTTTGTTTTTATGATTAAGATATAAGCACTTATTTATTTGCAACAGGGTACCAATTCCGCAAACGAACTTCTATATTTTTATCGTCGGTATTTACAAGCGATTTAAAAGTATTTACGTCTTGTCCGCGATAGTGATATGGGTATACTACTTTAGGCTTAAACGCCAGCACAGCCTGCGCTGCCTGGTTAACGTCCATTGTGTAAGGAAGGTTCATGCAAACAAAAGCAATATCAATGTTTTTTAATGCACGCATCTCCGGGATGTCTTCGGTGTCTCCGGAGATATAAAGGTTTTTGCCACCAATGTTTAATACATAGCCATTACCTCTTCCTTTAGTATGGAAGGCATCAGGTGCTTCAGGCAGATTATACATTGGGATAGCGGTGATAGCTATTCCCTCCACCATCTTATTATCGCCATTCTTAAGAATCACGAGCTTTTGCTTGTTCATATCCGTCGGCAGTTTATCGGCAACTGCCTGGGGCACAACCATAGTTGCATTTGCAGTATTAATGGCCTGCAGGGTTTTGGGGTCAAAATGATCGCCATGAATATCTGTAATCAAAATTAAATCCGGGGCTGCAAGGCCTTTAAAAGCCTCTGGTCCCCCAGTAGGATCGATATAAATATTTTTTTTATGGTAACTTAAAACCATAGTAGCATGGGTAATCGGCTGAATGGTTAGTTCACCACCCGTCACCTTTTCCTGGTCTGCCTGCGGCAGTTGGGCTTTTGCAAAAAACACGGTTACTAAAAAGCAAAACGTGGTGGCAATTCTTAGTTTCATAATTAATTTTAAATGAAAAAACTTTGTCTTTGTATACAAAAAATCTCGTTGTTTGTTTGATGCATCCGCAAGTAAGGCTCACGTGTTGGCCAAAAAGCAAAAATTAAAGCGCTTCGATCTCCGAAGGTGTCAATTTGCGCAGACATTATTTGATAAGTGAAACCAAAAAAAGTTGTATTTCAAGTTTAAGGACTACCGTATTTATAAAAACATATTTTCGTGTAATGGAGACATCAACGAAACAATACAAGAATTGAAGATATCAATATGTTAAACAATCCGTTTGACATGACTGATGCTTTGCTGACTATTTCGATTGCCAGGTTTGGTATCACTTCGCTTACTCAAAAAAATAGCTGCACTATTTTGCAGGTGGTGTTTGCTTAACAGGAATTGTTTTAGGACTGGCAGCGTTTATGAAAATTAGTCTTTACTAAGATCTTATTTTAAAAAAATCCTGGGGTAAGAAGCACCTTTTACAAAAGATAGAATTCATAAATTTATAAATACTAAAAGCTAACGCAATGGCCAAAGAATCAGAAGCAGTACCTCGAATAAAATTTAGAACGACCATCCTGCAGGCAAAGAAAACTGCAACGGGCATTAAAGTGCCTGACGAGCTGGTAGAGAAGTTGGGAGCAGGAAAAAAACCACCAGTTAAAGTAACGATTAATGGCTACACCTATCGTAGTAGTATCGCCAGTATGGGCGGAGTGTTTATGGTGGGGGTTAGTGCAATAGTGCGTGAAAAGTCGGGAGTAAAAGGTGGAGACGAAGTAGAAATAGAAATAGAGTTGGATACTGAACAACGGGAAGTGACATTACTACCCGAATTTGCAACCGCGTTGAACGAAAATGCAAAGGCAAAAACTTTTTTTGAAAGTCTCTCATACAGTAGTAAACAGCGTTATGCATTACCAATTGGAGAGGCAAAAACGGAAGAAACCAAACAGCGAAGAATTGAGAAAGCAATCGCAGATCTGGCAGCCGGAAAAAAGTAGCGCAAAGAATACGATTATCTTTTGGTCATGCTCAGGTATGCCTGCGCATAGCGCACACCTAACATTCTCTGCCCTTCAGAGTTGAAATGAATGCGGTCTCCTTTGTTTTGCAAATCCTGAGACAAAACTACTTTTACATAAGGGTCTGTCAGTGCATAATGATGAATAGCGCTGTTGATGGCACTCCAATCATTTTTGTTGTCTGAGTAAGCACCCAGCTCACCCACCACAATTGGCAGAGTAGCATTTTGAGTAATATTGCGAAATATTGTAAACAATTGTGTTAGCCGGTTTTCGTAAAGGGGTAT
>JALYZZ010000701.1 GCA_030948675.1 Bacteroidota bacterium
AAAACCGTTATTCTTACATTTCTCCTGACATAGTAAAATTGACGATATTTTTAAAGCCGCTTATCCCCTTTTAGGGTGAATTTTTAATCATCGCGGATCTGAACAAATTAAAGAATGTGCTCGCCTAATACTTTGGCAATCGCTTCTTTGCCGCAGTTAACATGGAGTTTATTGTAGATATTTTTTAAGTGGGATCGTACCGTTTCATAAGAGATGAACAAGGTAGCGGCAATGATCTTTGTACTATGGCCCTTTACTAGCAGCCGTAACACCTCTACCTCCCGTGTTGACAAGTCGTATTTTTTCCTGTCTTTGTACGAATTGAAAGAGTCTAATACTTTACGTGCTATAATGGGCGACATTGGTGCACCACCATCAAGCACCTCCTGTATCGCATCAAACAAACGGGACGGCGGTGTTTTCTTTAGCAGGTATCCGTTTGCACCAGCGCATAAGCAGCTAAACAATTTCTCATTATCCTCTACTACCGTGTACATAATGACAGCAGTATCTGGCCGAGCCTCTTTTACCAGTTTTACGCCTTCTATTCCATTACTAACAGGCAAATCAATATCCATTAGAACAACGTCAGGCTCATGTATGCGCACCATTGTACCGGCTTGTAAGCAATTGTTGAAATCACCTACTACCTCAAACTCGTTTGCAGTGTTTAACAGGTACACCAGCGACTCGCGTAACCGGTCGTTGTCTTCGAATATGAGTAAACGTATTGCCACACTACTAATGTATAAAAAAAACAATCAGTACCAACTCACCCTTTAGAGTGATTCTTACTTAACCTGTAAACTTACCTTTACCACTGTTCCCTTGCCTGACGCACTATTTATGCTAACAGATCCTTTCCATTTTTTAGCACGCGTTTCAATATTTTTTAAACCATTTCTGTTGGTTTCCTGGCTTGTGTCAAAACCGCTTCCGTCGTCCTTAATTTCCAGTAACAGTTTATTTTGAATTCGTTTTAAATACACACTTACGTAAGAAGGTGCAGCGTGTTTAGAAATGTTGTTCATGGCTTCCTTAAAAATCAGGTACAAATCACGCCGTTGTTCCATTTCTAATGTCAGGTTGCTTAATTCTTCTTCAAATCCTAATGTGTAACCTACTTGTCCGGCATCAAAAAGCTCCGCTGCATATCGTCTCATTCGCGCCAGCAAATCTTCTATTGAATTATCTTTTGCATTTACACTCCAAATAATGTCGTCCAATGCCTGGTTAGAGTTGCCAACCTCTTCAATAATCCGTTCGAGAAATACCTGAGCGTTGGCTGGCTGTGGCAGGCTTTGCCTGGTTAACTCTGATAAAATACTAATGTTGGTAAGAGACGACCCCACGTCATCATGCAGATCAGCCGCTATAGCATTTCTTACTTTTTGCAACTTTAAGAGTTGATGAATACGATACTGATAAATTGCATATAAAAGCAGCAGCATAAGAATAACAACCAAAGTGATAAACCACCAGGTAACCCAAAATGGAGGCTTTATAATAATCGTAAGAGCGGCAATGGAATCATTTGCAGACGATATATAACGTGAAGCTTTTACCTTAAAAAGATAAGACCCCGGAGGCAGATTAGTGTATTCTGCATAGTTTCTTTCACCAGCTTGTACCCACTCTTTATCATAACCTTCCAAACGATAATAATAGTTTTGCTGGTGCGATAGCGGATAATCAAGTGCGGCAAAGTTGAAAGCTATTGATTTTACCTTATAAGAAAGATCGAGGGTTTTATTGTAAGCAGGAAGTGTATCATTAGAGAGAGGTTCGTTATCTACCAGGATATTTGTAAAAACAACATCTGCTTTTTCATGGGAGCCGACAAACTTGTCGGGACTAAACATAGTAAGTCCGTTAATGCCGCCAAAATAGATGTTACCGTCTGGAGATTTATAATATGCGCCGGTGTTGAACTCGTTGCTTTGAAGCCCATCGGCTGCAGTAAAATTAATAAAGCCTGAAGGTGTTATTTTATCGCCGCTAATGCCGGGGTCAAAGCGACAGATACCCTTATTAGTGCTTATCCAAATATTGCCGAGCCCATCCTGCAATGCCCCATACACGGTGTTATTAGGCAAACCATTTTTTTCTGTAAGATGAGTTACCATCCCCGAAATAATATTCACAGCGATCAATCCCTTACTTTGTGTACCTATCCAAAGAAAAGGTCTACTGTAAAAAACGCTTTTAATAGTTGGCTCAGTTTTAAAAAAACTATCTAAAAAGTTGTTTTTAAAATGGTAAAAAGCTTCTTTCCGAATATCAAATAATTGTATTCCTTTTCTCTCGAAAGCAATGCACAGAACGTTGGTATCGATAGCAGTAATTGATCTTACATTATTATCAAGAATGGAGGCAGGGTTATTGGGTGTATAGACGTAGTTCTTGAATATACCTTTTTCTTTATCCACCAGGCAAAGCCCTGCGTTTTGTGTACCTATCCAAACCTGAGTGGAGGACTTTGGGTAAATACACCAAATAGTGTAATCAGGCAGATTGAACATCTTTGATTGAGGATAAAAATGCTTAATCACTCTTTTCTTATTGGGGTCGAAAAGCAGTAAACCGTTTCCCTGTGTACCCACCCAAAGGTCTCCTTCATCATCTGCAGAAAGCGATACAATCCTGTTGACGTTAGCGTAAGAACTTGTGTATAATTTAAATTTAAAAGTAGTGTCCCTCTCTGTGTTTTTACTTAGAAGGGTGAGACCGTTGTTAGAAGTGCCCGCCCATATTTCTCCGGCTTTATCTGTAACCACCGATCTCACTTGTGCTATCTCAATATTCTCGGCAAGGTTGTTATTTGTAAACGAAATAAAGTTGTTCAACTTGTCATTGTAATAACTGACTCCTCCTCCATCTGTCCCAATCCAAATACCGTTTGTATGGTCTTTTTTAATAGTTAAAATATCATTGTAGCTAATAGACGAAGTATTTTTCTTGTCGTTCTTTAGATGATTAATCTGGCCCAAATTGCGGTCCATCACAAACAATCCCTTGCCGTAGGTACCTATCCAAATGCGATTGTTATCATCAGCAAGAACAGCTTCGATGATCAGATCCGCAGGTAGTTTTGAGGTTTTAAAGCCAGTAACCGGTGCAAAATAAGCATCTCCTTTTCGCTTGCTAAAAAGCCCTTGTCCGAAAGTTCCCAGCCAAAGCGTACCTTCTTTATCCTCATCTATACCGCTAAAGTACCTGGCCTCACTTCCTACGGAACCAGGCTTGTTTACGACATGATGAACAATAAGACCGTTGCCTTCAATACTCATCACATTCGCATTTCCAATTACCCAAAGCTTGTGCTCCTGATCTTCATAAAGTGCATTTACAGGCTGATTTTTCTTCTCAGTAGTAGCAGGCGTTGCCATTTGTTTTATAACCTTGCCCGTAGCAACATCGTAGGCAAGAAGTCCCTCATCTTCTGTTCCAATCCACAATTTTCCCATAGCATCTTCATACACACAATTTATTTTAGAACTTATCGCCCTGTCGTTCAGAAGCAAGGCAATGGGCGCAAACACAAAGTTTAGTAAGTTTAATTTTTCCAGTTTGCCCCCTTCTGTTATTAACCAAAGAAAATGGTTGTGACCCGGAACAACTTTTCCTAACCGGGCAGAGGTAAATAAAGTTTTATCGTCGAAGCTTCTGTCGAGTACCAGGAAGTTTTTGCCATCGTACCGGTTTAATCCATCCTGGGTAGCCATCCATACAAACCC
>JALYZZ010000703.1 GCA_030948675.1 Bacteroidota bacterium
GTTCACATCGCCGCCGCCGTTGGTACTCCCATAGTGGTGTTGTATGCACAAACTAACCCGCAGCACACGCCATGGAAAGTGCCAAATCGCGTACTGCAGTACGCCGTGGAAGTTGATAGCCGAAGCAAAAACGAAGTAATTCAATACTTGTATAAGGAAGTATATAAAGAATCAACCCCTTTGCCAGATGCCTCCGAGATTATAACTGCCGTAACGGAATTGTTGAGTGAAATAGCTTATAAAAAAAGCACGATTAAACTAACTAACGATAGCGGATAACAAGCCATCTATGGCTGTTTTTACAAGATTGAGATCTTGCGTTATAGTCCAGTCAATTGTCTTGTGTAATTGCTTATTTAACGGTGCCCATCGAAACGGCTCTCCGTCAAGGCTGATTACGATACTGCGGGTTTTTAAGGCGGCAGCAATATGAGAAACGCCTGTACAATTAGAAACAAGCGCAGCAGCATTTCTTATTAAAACTGCTACCGCTCCCAGCGATGTTTTGCCGGCTGCGTTTACAGGTTTGTGTTTCATTTGTTGTATCACATCGTCTACTATACCCGCCTCGTCTTTTGTTCCTGTTATTACCACCTTCCACCCTTTTTTAGCACAATAGTCGCCTATCTGCGCAAAATTTGAGGTGTCCCACAAACGGTTTGCTCCTCTTGCCCCCGGATGAAGGATGACGTATTCTTTTGGCGACACAGGTAACGCTGCTTTTGCAAAATCTTCTTCATCCTGGGTGGTTATTGGAAATTCAAGATCGGTTGCTGTTTCGGCAACTCCTAATAACTCCACTAGTTTTAAATGTCGCCTTACTTCATGAAGGTTTGAGGGATATTCAATAAATAAATTTTTGTCGGGGCAGTAGTTGCCTAAACTGTAGAATCCAGCAATGTGTTTGGCCGCAAATAAATCTACGAGGGGATTGGAGATAATGCCGTTTCCCTGCATTTGCAAGGCCAAATCAAAATTTTGCTGCTGCACCTCTCTGAGAAATTCAGGAAAAGCAGTCCGGTCCACCGGCTGCTCAGGAAAACCGGGGTAGCCGGGAAACGTAATTAAAGAATTAAAATATTGAGGAAATCTTTCGATAAGCATTTTTGCCCACGGCAATCCAATCAGTGTAATTTCTATGTTGGGATACGAATGTTTCAATGCCCTTATTGCAGGTATAGAGCACAGCATGTCGCCTATTTGTAATGCACGGAATACGGCTACTTTTTTAATGCTTTCAAACTTCATTTATAAATTTTTATCGGCTGCACGCCAAACTGCTTATTTTAACATCAGTCTCGCCTGCATTTGTTTGCTTATTGCTACGTACGCTTCTTTAAAAAAATAATACCCGGTATTTTATCGCTCCGGAAAATAGTATAATAAACCGGTAAAAAAGGTATTGCAAACGAGGTAATCATCATCTCAAAAATAGTTCATTAAATACTTTTACGCTTTCAGCGTCTGGCCCGTCACTAACCACTATAATTTCAAAACGGTTCTTTTCTACCTGTTGATTTGCCAGGCTGCTTAAACAGTTCTTAAGTAAATCCGGCCATTTATAGGTTGGAATAACTACAGATATTTCTATTTGTGTCATTACTTTTCTAATAGAAATGATCCAATCACCAATGCATCAAAAGGTGAACTATAAAAACTTTTTCAATAGCATCGCGAGGGGTGCAGACAATAGGTTTACCTAATGTATTAAAAGATGTATTAATCACATTATTCCAATGGTAAAGGAGATGACACTTGCACAAGGGGAAAGCGCAAGTGATTTTAAAAATAAAACTGCATCGGTTAATTTAGTTGAATACACACTGCAACTAAAAAATTACTTCAGATACTTGCCGATGACGGGCATCTTTTGAAATTCCTTTCTTTCCACCAGTAAAATAAACCACGTATAAACAAAGAGCAATATTGAAGCAAAGATCAGGCTGAGTACCGTATACGGTAAAAGAATGGTGAGCCCTTTATGAATAAAGTAAAACGTAACTACTATTACAATATATGCAACCAGTTTCTTCCAGGCATAAGGAATGCGATATTCTTTTTGGCCCCAAACATAACTGATCACCATCATGCTGCCATAGCAGAAAAAGGTGGCCCAGGCGCAAGCCATGTAGCCATAAGTTGGAATAAAAAGCCTGTTGATAATAATAGTAATGACCGCACCAATAACAGTGATCCATGCGCCGGCTTTTGTTTTATTGCCTAGCTTATACCAAATGCTGAGATTGTAATAAATGCCCAGGAAAATGTTGGCCAATAACAAAATCGGCACAACCCCCAGACCCTTCCAATAAGTTTTATTTCGAAGGAAAAAATAACTAATCACCGGGATGTATAAACTTACTACAAGAAACATGAGCGTAACGGTGATAACGAAAAATTTCATCACTCTTGCATAGGTTCTCTGTGGGTTTAACCCTTCTGCCTGCTTAAAGAAAAATGGCTCGGCACCCATTCTAAAAGCTTGTATAAACAAGCTGATCAGTAACGATAACTTGTAGCAGGCACTGTAGATGGCTACTTGCTCCTGCTTAAAAGTAACGGTGCCTGGCACCCACCAGTTCAACAT
>JALYZZ010000715.1 GCA_030948675.1 Bacteroidota bacterium
ATGATTATTTTAATACCAACCATGAATTAGTAGCTTATCACAGATCGCAAACTACTTCTTTCGATGAGATCTATTTCTCAAGAAAAGAACCCGATTCGTGGTTATTAATGAATGTTGAAGATTATGAAACGGACTTAAATTTTACTACCATATACGATCACAAAATTTCTAAGATCATCGCTTATGAACTGCTTTCGGAATTTATAAAATCAATGTTAGCTAAACTTGATATCCAACATGGTTTATCAGGAACTGAGAACGCTTCAAACACTGCGAACGTTAGCTGGACAAGCTCCAAAGTTTCGCTGGTAGAATTGTTATATGCGGTGCAATCCTCAGGCTCTTGCAACAATGGTAAAATAGACCTGAAGCAGCTGGCAAATCATTTTGAAAAGATTTTCAATATTGATTTAGGTAATTATTATCGAGTGTTCCAGGAAATGAGAATCCGTAAAATAAACCGGACCACATTTCTTGATCAATTGAAAGAACGGCTGATACAGAGGATGGATGAAGCCGATGAGAATCCAAAATTTAAGTGACATGATTTAAAGCACTGAAAATGCGAAAGGAAGCTATTTTGATATTTCTTCTTTTATTCTCTAATGCCTGTATTTCACAAAAGAAAGCTATGTCTGTTGACGAACAAAACAGCATACATTTATTCAATGATTTTTTAAAATACATGGTGACCACAGAAAGTAAAAAAGAAGATCTAAGTGATAATGCGCATTTGAAATATATTCTGTTGAATTACCTATTTAACAACAAGAAACTTGACAGTTCGAATCAAACAACGCTCGGCAAAGACGAAATTAATTCCGAACAGTTAAAAACTCTAAACAGGGTACTAAACGACTTCTACAATTTTTTTCAGGCACACGAAAAAGAACATATTTTAGAAGAGCTAACCCTTATGCCTATACGCTTAAGTCATGATACATATGTTTATAAGAAGCTAACAGATTTTCAAAAAGAAAATACTTTTATACTTTATGATAAACGGTTTCCTGATACTACAATCTGTTATGTGCTTTTTTTCCCACCTGTAAAAAGGATAATTGATAAACCACGAATTTGGTCCTGGACATTAGAGTTCAAATTTGAAAAGTATTTATTTAGGTCGGTGACCGGGGAGGAGGGATATGAATATATTTTTAGTCCAAAGTAATGAGAAATATTGCTTGCAAGAATTACCTGGTATTAAAACCGCTTTCATTAATAATAATGAAAGCAAGGTTCTATTTGGGTGAGTGCCGAAATCAAGATAAGTAGTTGATACTTTATCCATGCCTTTGCTATGCTCTATCCGGCGAGTTGCTCGGAAGGTGATAGGGCCAAAATTATACTTCCAGACGCTGGAATATCTCCGTTCTAATTTAATTACCATAGATAATTTATTTCCATAAAATTTCCTTTTGATGTAGTTAATATGTTTTTCTTTTTATGTAGTTTTTTCATTTGCACTAACCTTTAAAAGACTACCTTTAAATCATCACCGGAACTAAGAACTCTAAACTCATTCCACGCCTCATATTTTTTTTGAATTAATGATAGGTCCTTATAGTTCATAAATAAGTGAACGCATAAAGGCGCTTATATGTTTTTTTGTATATTCATTTCTTTTTATTTAATGTCCAACCAAAACCCTGAACAGATTGCGCGCGATAAAATTGATGCTATGTTGGTAGCTTCCGGATGGGTTGTGCAATCAAAAGACCAGATAAACACACATGCGGCCTTAGGCGTTGCCGTTAGAGAATACCAAACTGAAGTTGGCCCTGCCGATTATGTCCTTTTTGTAAATGCAAAACCTGTTGGAATTATAGAAGCTAAAAGAGTTGAGGAAGGTGCCCGTCTTACCATACACGAAACTCAAACTGAAGGTTATGCTACGGCCAGGTTAAAATACATCAATAAAAAGGAAATAGCTTTTGGCTATGAAAGTACCGGTGAAGTAACAAGGTTTACAGACTTCCGTGATCCCAAGCCACGATCACGGCCCGTCTTTACTTTCCACCGTCCTGAGACTTTCGCAGACTGGC
>JALYZZ010000734.1 GCA_030948675.1 Bacteroidota bacterium
TGGTTTATCGCAGTGATACAACGAAAAACAAAAACAGCAAAAGTGAAGTTGCAGGAAAAATGGCAAAAGTTACATTTAGGAATTCTGCAGGTAACGAAGTTACTATTTCTAAATCTATAACGATTCCTAAAGACACAGGTAAATTAAAGAGCCCACTTGTCGTGCTGGAAGAAAAAGAGATGACCTGGGAGGAATTTAATAAAAGGGATATTAAACCCGAAAAGATTGAAAGTATAAATGTTTTGAAAGATAAGTCGGCAACCGAAAAATATGGTGACAAAGGAAAGGACGGAGTGATAATAATAACATTGAAGGGCCAAAATTCAAATCAGAAAAACTTTGAATCGCAACAGAAGAAATTTGAAGCCGAGCAAAAGAACTCAGAAGTGCAACAGAAGAAATTTGGCGACGATCAAAAAAGCTTTGAAGCACAGCAAAAAAAATTTGAAGCAGAACAACAGAACCAGCGACAACAGACAAAATATGACAAGGTGTTTACAGTAGTGGAAAATCCGCCCTACTATCCAAGCGGAATGTCAGCTTTTGCCGGTTATATTAAAAGCAACATGAAGTATCCAAAAGAAGCGCTTGAAAAGAAGATCGAGGGAGCTGTATTAATACAATTTATAGTAAATGATGAAGGACAATTATCCGATTTTAAAAAACTTAGTGCTAAAGGAAACGGGCTGGAAGACGAGGCTATCAGACTACTGAAGAACTCAGGAAATTGGAAACCTGGCGTCCAAAACGGCCGTAAAGTAACGGTGCAGGTACAACAACAGGTAGTGTTTCAATTACCTGAAAAGTGATAGAAAAAGCCACTGTTTCGATACTTAGTAAAGCCTTTGCAATCAATACTTGCAAAGGCTTCTTTCATAAAATCTCCCCCTTGCCTCCTTGCCCCACTTTCTTACCTTCGCACGGTTATGGAAATAAACGTACAAACCGCACGTCAGCTTCGGCTTACCGACGAAGAATTTGAACTCATTAAAAATGTAATGGGCCGCACGCCAAACTTTACAGAACTCTGCGCATACAGCGTAATGTGGAGCGAACATTGCAGCTATAAAAATTCAATTAAGTGGTTAAAGACACTGCCAAGAGATGGAAAAAGAATGCTCGTAAAGGCCGGCGACGAAAATGCCGGTTTAATGGATATAGGTAATGGTTTCGGCGTTGTTTTTAAAATTGAAAGTCACAACCACCCCAGTGCTATAGAGCCTTTTCAAGGTGCAGCAACGGGAGTGGGTGGTATACATAGAGATATTTTTACCATGGGTGCAAGACCAATTGCATCTTTAAACAGTTTAAGATTTGGAAACCTCAGTGAAGCAAAAACGCAACACCTTGTTGCAGGCGTTGTACATGGCATCGGCCATTATGGTAACTGTTTTGGTGTACCGACAGTTGGAGGCGAGGTATATTTCGAAGAGCGATATCACACCAATCCTTTAGTCAACGCCATGAGTGTTGGCATTGTTAAAAATGGTGAAACGGTCAGCGCTACTGCCAAAGGAATTGGTAACCCCGTTTTTATTGTAGGAAGCGCGACAGGGAAAGATGGAATGGGTGGAGCGTCATTTGCCAGTGCAGACATAACCGCCGAAAGTGCAGAGGAATTACCGGCCGTACAAGTAGGCGACCCGTTCCAGGAGAAAAAATTGTTAGAGGCTTGTTTGGAAATAATAAAGACCGGAGCTGTGGTAGGCATGCAGGATATGGGTGCGGCAGGCATCATCTGCTCAACAGCAGAGATGAGCGCTAAGGGTGGCGCAGGTATGGAGATAAATTTAGACCAGGTTCCGACCCGGCAAAAGAATATGAAAGCATGGGAACTGCTTTTAAGCGAAAGCCAGGAAA
Organism: Bacteroidota bacterium; assembly: GCA_030948675.1. Taxonomy (GTDB): domain Bacteria; phylum Bacteroidota; class Bacteroidia; order Chitinophagales; family Chitinophagaceae; genus Segetibacter. Next base: position 1,861 of record JALYZZ010000734.1, read on the forward strand.
GAATGCTGGTGGTGATTGAAAAAGGCAAAGAAGAAAGTGTTTTAAGCATTTTTGAAAAATGGGATCTGCCTTGTGAACAAATAGGAAAGGTAACAGACACAGGCACACTGCAATTTTTTATGAACGGGGAACTGGAAGCTGAGCTAAATGCAGAAAGCCTGGTACTGGGAGGCGGAGCGCCACAAAATGACCGGGAATATAAAGAGCCGGCCTACTTTGAAAAAATAAAAGCTTTTGATCAAACATCCGTTGCAAACTCAGAAGATATCAAGTCTGTAGCAAAAAGGCTTATCCAGGTTCCGAATATTGCCAGTAAAAGAT
>JALYZZ010000012.1 GCA_030948675.1 Bacteroidota bacterium
TTTCAATAGAGGTTTTTGAAGAAGTATTGAGAAAGATTAACCCTCAGAAAGTTTTATATCTCTACCTGATTTTGTACTTTATGTCCGGAATTTTAAGCAGGGCTGCATTTGGGTTTGGAGGATTAACCCAGGTGTTTCTTAATGTTGCCTTGCTTAAATGGGCTGGCTTTGTTCTGCTTGGTTACCTAAGCTTTAAGAACAAGGAATATCGATTATTTTTTGCCATTGCTTTTGTTTTAGATTTTGTGGGAGGTTTTTTGAGCTTTTTTTCATCCTTTAAAGATGTGTTTTTTTATACTGCCATCATCTTAATGACTTTCATCTCCAGAATTAATTTCAATGTAAGTTTTAAGGCAAGTCTGGTGGCGATTTCTTTGTTCTACATGGCAGTTTTATGGACCGTTATTAAAGGCGATTATAGAGGCTTTTTGAATGAGGGAAGTGGACAGCAAGTGGTAAATGTTTCACAGGAGAAAGCATTCGGTAAGCTGTCGGATTTAGTTTCAACTGTAAATAAAGAAACTATAAACGATGGAATGGCTTCTTTCTTTTACCGGCTACAATACGTCTACCACTTTGCTAAAAGCATGGATATGGTACCTGCTAACATTCCCTTTCAATATGGAGCTGTATGGCGTGAGACAGTAGAGTTTGTTATCGTTCCACGCATATTAAATCCCAACAAAGGTTCGTTAGATAATTCTGTAAAAGCCAGCAAATTTACAGGTATTCCCTTTTCTGGCGCGTCCCGTGGTGTTTCTTTCAGCCTCGGATATTTTGCCGACTGTTATGTTGATTTTGGCGTTCCCGGTATGTTTCTGGCACTCGCTGTCATTGCTTTTATTTTCGCTAAAATCTATCGATTTTTTCTGCTTAAAGCCACAGGTAATATTGTTATTAATTATGCCATTATCATTGCTTTTTTTGTTCAATTTAGTTTTTTCGAGATGGATGGCACGTTTATGTTTGGTCGCCTTTTCACCAGTTTTATAGTTTTCTATATCTTAAAGTATACGCTATTTCCAAAAATGGAGAAGTTTATTAGCAACGACGCTTGATTGAATGATAATGACCGCAAAAAAAAAGCTTCTAATCTTTTACGATTGGTTTTATCCCGGCTTTAAAGCTGGCGGACCTATCCAATCTCTAACCAATCTTGCAGTCTCTTTAGCTTCAGAATTTGACATTTTTATTATCACATCTGCTTATGATTTAAATTCAGCTATTCCTTATGAAGGTATTGTTGTAAATGCATGGAACGGTGTATTATTACCTGATCGTAATAGTTCAATCAGCGTGTATTATGCGATGAAAAAGACTTTAACAGCAGTAAAAATTCAAACACTCCTAAAAGATGTATCACCTTCCATCGTTTACCTGAACGGAATTTTTTCTTATCATTTTTTTCTGTTGCCGCTCTTATCGTTGAAGAAAACAAAGGGTAAAATTAAGGTTGTTATATGTCCAAGAGGTATGCTAAAAAAAGGAGCGTTATCTGGAAAAGCATTTAAAAAGAAAATTTACATTGGGTATTTAAAGCATTCGGGGTTATTGCGCAACGTTTATTGGCAAGCTACTACCAAAGAAGAACAAGCTGACATTTATACTTATTTTCCTGCAAGTAAAGGCATTGGTATCGCACCAAATATTCCTAAGCAGCCGTTAAAGACCGTTTCAGCCATCACTAAGGAACCAGGACGATTGCGACTGGTTTATTTGTCGCTGGTTAACGAGCATAAAAATTTATTGTTGTTATTAGAAATAATAAAGCATGTAAAACCAGCCGTTTCACTGGACATCTATGGGCCGGTGGTAGATGAAAGATATTGGAAGAACTGCCAGGACAAAATAACGGAAATGAGTGATAGAGTGCGGTATGCTGGTACCTGCGATCCGGCGGCAGTTCAAAAAGTATTAGCAGAGTATGACACTCTTATATTGCTGACGAAAGGAGAAAATTTCGGTCATGCTATTTATGAAAGTTTAAGTGTAGGAAGGCCTGTGATAACAAGCCCGTTTACTCCGTGGCAAAATTTAAAGGTGCAGAAGGCGGGAGCGATTGTAGATTTGGAAAGCCGGGATGATATATTTAGTGCAATAAACTATTTCGCAGAGATGAATCAGAGTGAATATTCCTCATTCTGTGTTGGAGCACACGTAATGGCAACTGATTATTACAGTAAAGTAGATGCCAAGCAAAGTTACAAGCAGCTCTTTATGTGGGAGGTTTTGTAGGTAGTTTCAACAAATGCATGGTACGTGCTTTTACTGATCTATAGCGTACCGGTTGCAGACCATTTTGGTTGGGCGGGTACACTATAAACAACAGTGTTATGGACCGTACTTTTTTAATGGTAAAAACAAAAGCCGGCTAATGGGTATTTAAAACATTGGAGTCGTTTAACGTGAACAACTTAGCTCTGTTTCTGTTCGCTACCAGAAATCTGGTTACTTATTCTTATAAACAAGGTAAGTATATGGTTCAATTGTTAGCTTATCAAATAAATCTACTACGCCACCTTTCATTACATCTATCCATTTTGAATTTACTACAGCCTTTGGTAAGGCATAATCTACAGTCTTGTTTCTAAGGTTTACTAACACTAACACCTTTTCATCATTTTGCTCTTTCGTAAAGGCGCAAATATTTGTGGTAGTATAAGAAGTCATTTTACCCCGTCTTATCGCATTGCTAATGTTTCTAAAGGAAATTACTTTTTTATATTCGGCAGTTATGCCCGGATTAATTGTCCAGTCAATCTTTTTTGATGTAAATGGAAAAACTAATCTATACGGCGTTCCTACTTCCTGACCGCTATAGATCATTGGTACACTTTTCATAAAAGCTACCACTACAAAAGCCGCCATCGATCCTCTTTCTCCCCCAAATAATTCTAACGGCGTGCCATCAGAACCATTTACATCGTGGTTGGTAATGTAACGAATTATTTGTTGCCCATTATTTGCTCCATTGTATTCTCTCACGTTTAAAGTGTCGATTATCAAAGCGGGGTAGTTGTCCGCGTACACTTCTTTCAGCTTTTCAAAAAACTTAAATCCAAAATTATAGTCAAACCCCGCAGCATAGTTTTCACTCAGTTGCCCTTCCGACATAAGCAGCAGTTTGTGCGTACGTATACTTCTTAGCGTATCAATTGCCTGCTTCCAAAAGTCAATTGGAGGACCATCTGCAAAATCGCATCGAAAACCATCTATATTGGCCGTGTATATCCAGTATTTCATAGCATCAATCATTGCCAGCCGCATGTCTGCGTTCTTGAAATTTAGCTGCGCCACATCATTCCAGCCTCTTCCCGGCGGACTGATAATGTTACCGGCGGAGTCCTGCAGGTACCAGCTTTTATTACTGGTC
>JALYZZ010000680.1 GCA_030948675.1 Bacteroidota bacterium
CTTTTATAACCGTCCAGGTTCAATTCGCCTTTTGTAATGTCGGTACCTGCGGCTTTAAAACCCAAAGTTGTATCAGCATCTTCTTCGTTGCCAATACAAACATCAACGTATTGGCACAGGTTCGTCATCACCTGCCGTGCCTTTTCTTTACTCCACAACTTCTTTCGATAGTTAAGATCTATACTGGTCGTAATGCCTTTTGCCTTCGCTGTCTTTAATGCAGTTTCGGCCAGGGCTGCAGCTTTATCACTTAGTGCAGGAGTAATACCAGTGGTGTGAAACCAATCAGCTCCCTCAAGCACTTTATCCCAATCAAATTCGCTTGCATCAACGTCAGCAATAGATGCCCCGGCGCGGTCGTAAACTACCTGAGAAGCTCTCATCGATGCACCTGTTTCAAGAAAATAAATACCTAATCTGTCGCCACCCCGCGCTATAAATTGCGTATCCACACCATATCGGCGAAGGTGATTAATGGCTGAATGACCAATAGGATTATCAGGAACTTTGGTTAAAAAAACTCCGTTCTCTCCATAGTTACAAATGGCAGCAGCCACATTGGCTTCTCCTCCACCGTAGGTTACATCAAAAGTGTCGGCTTGTACAAACCTTTTGAAATCAGGAGTTGACAATCTAAGCATGATTTCTCCGAGCGTAACAACTTTTTTAGGCATCGTTATTTATTTTTATTTTTTATAGATGTGATGAGATACAGCCCTTCAAAGATACTTCTTCACTTTTCATTAATTTAATTTCACTTGGAAAAATCTACGGGTACGATTGCGGAAATAAAAAGATTATTCACTTTTTTATTAATTCATTATGCTTTGTACCTTTCACGCTTAATTGCATTCTCATAGATTATTCTTCGCTTTTTTAAATCAAAATCAACCATATGGATAAGAAAACTGAACTGCTGAGAATTATACCGCAACAAGGCATTCTCCCCTTATATTTTTACAAAGACACTGAAGTTAGCCTGGGTGTTTTAAGGGCATTGTACAGTGCTGGTATAAGAACAGTAGAATATACCAACAGGGGAGAAGCCGCATTGAAGAACTTTAAAGAAATGAAGCAATTATGTGAGCGTGAATTGCAAGGCATGTACCTGGGAATTGGAACTATTAAAAATGCAGATGCTGCACAAGCGTTTATAGATGCAGGAGCAGATTATATTATAAGCCCGGGTTTAGTTGAAGATGCAGCAAAGGTTGCCGACCAAAACAATATGCTGTGGGTACCCGGATGTATGACGCCAACCGAGGTAATCAGGGCTGAACAGTTGGGTGCAAAGTTTGTAAAACTGTTTCCGGGAAATATTTTAGGAACTGCTTTCGTCAGTGCAATTAAAGAATTATTTCCTGAGGTAATGTTTATGCCTACAGGTGGCGTTGATATGGACAAAGAAAACATTGCAGGTTGGTTTAAGGCGGGCGTAACTGCAGTAGGTATGGGCAGCAAGCTTATCAGCAAACAGTTGCTGGAAGCGAAAGATTACAACAAAATAGAATCTTTGACGAAAGAGGCATTAGAGATTGTAAGATCAATAAAGGAAAAATAGTTATTGTGACTGATAAAATGACTACGGCGTGTATTGGCCATCAGTCAAACCTTTAATTTTTAATAATTATCAGTTAATTGCATTTGAACTTGTCGTAAAATTGCGCGCTTTATTTCTTACCGAATATCAATAAAATAAAAAACTAAAATCAAAACCTTGTTTGCTATGAAAAGAAAATTACGGATGGGCATGGTAGGTGGTGGAAAGGATGCCTTTATTGGCAGTATTCACCGTATTGCTGCTAATATGGATGGATTGGTAGAACTTGTTTGTGGTGCCTTAAGTATTCACAAGGATGTTGCTATAGAAAGCGGACGTTCGTTGTTTCTTCCTGAAAATAGAATTTATACGACCTATGAAGAGATGATCGAAAAAGAAAGCCAGTTACCTGAGGGTGAGCGTATGGATTTCGTAACTATTGTTACTCCAAATTTTGCGCACTACCCGCCTGCAATCATGGCGTTGGATAAAGGCTTTCATGTCGTTATCGAAAAGCCAATAACGGTGTCACTGCAAGAAGCAAAAAGCCTGAAAGAAAAGCTGGATGAAACAGGATTAATGCTTTGCCTGACACATACATACACTGGTTTTCCGATGGTAAAACAGGCAAAAGAATTGGTTGCCAAAGGATCTTTGGGAAAGATTAGAAAAGTATACGTCGACTACAAACAAGGATGGTTAAGCCGTTTGTCAGAAAGGGAAGGAAACGCGCAGGCCAGCTGGAGAACCGACCCTAAAAAGTCAGGAAAGAGCGGTGTTATGGGCGATATCGGCACGCACGCTTTTAACCTTGCAGAGTACATCACAGGCCTTGAGGTAACCAAACTATGCGCTGACCTGAATACAGTAGTAGAAGGCCGTTTATTAGATGATGATGGAGGTGTATTTCTAAAATTTGACAATGGATCATCGGGAGTTTTGACAGCCACACAAATAGCTGCAGGAGAAGAAAATAATTTGTCAATACATGTGTATGGTGAGAATGGCGGCTTGGAGTGGCACCAGCAGGAACCGAATACACTTATTGTAAAATGGCTGGATAAGCCAATGGAAGTGTTAAGAGCAGGAACACCATTCGTGGGCGATACCGCAAAACAAAATCAACGTACTCCTGGCGGACACCCCGAAGGTTATTTAGAAGCATTTGGTAACATTTATCGCAACTTCGCCCAAACCTTGTCTGCAAGAATAAATAATACAACTGTCGACACTAATATTGTAGAATTTCCTTCGATTACCGAAGGTATCAGGGGAATGGCATTTATTGAAAATGTAGTAAAAAGTCATGAAAGTAAGGAGAAGTGGATGGACTATTCAACCGATTAAAGTGACTATGAGGAAGGTTGTAATTTTAGTTTCAAAATCCATTACCGCGGCGCCTATAAGTAATTATGGAGCGGGATTAATCCGATACCTTTTACCAGATTCTATTAAATTGTACACTTACAAAAAATGCCGCACGATTTCGTGCGGCATTTTTTGTATTCTTCAACGATTTGACCAATTCTCACTAACGCTAAATAACATCGCGCTTTAATCATTACATTACCAACATC
>JALYZZ010000038.1 GCA_030948675.1 Bacteroidota bacterium
GGATGCATGGGTTGCCATGGAAGCAATCTGGCAATGGGCAGGGCATTTATGGATGCGCAATCTCCGCTTGGTGTTTTATATACCGCCAATCTTACCTCAGGTAAAGGAGGTATTAATTATACGGACCAGGATTGGATACGGGTATTGCGACATGGATTGAACAGGCAAAACAAGTCGGTTTGGTTTATGCCCTCACACGAAATCTATCACATCTCGAACGAGGAATTGGAAGATTTGATTTGTTTTCTGAAACAACAGCCGACAGTTGATAAAATCATAACACCTCATTCAATAAAACCACTTGGAAGAGTACTGACCTTTTTCAACCAGTATCCGTTGTTGCCTGCAGAAATGATCAATCATAATGCCGTGTACAAGGGAAAGATACAGCCTACTGTTACGGCAAGCTATGGACAGTATTTAGCCACTACCTGCCAGGGATGTCATGGGCAAAATTTTAAAGGTGCCCCTTCCCACGCCAAGAACGAACCAGCGATTCCAAACATTACTTCTACTGGCGACATCGGCAGGTGGAATGATCAGCAATTTATACACGTTTTTCACACAGGGGAAACGCCTGAAGGCAAACACCTATCTACAATAATGCCGTGGAAAGAATTTACTTTTACAAATAACGAGTTGAAAAGCATCTATCTGTATTTACACCAGTTGAAATGACGATAGCGTAAGTACTTTTTATACAAGAAGTGGTTAGGGTAAGACCAGTAGTGTGTTGTCTTCACTATTCATCCTTCTGTTAGCTCCGTTTATCCAAAATTCGCTACTTCCAGTGTTTGGTAAAGAGACAAAAGACAAAAATGGAAGAAAGCAAACAAACCCATTATACCTAGTGTTACCAATTCACTTCGTAGTGTTCTTTGTGTTTCGGTATAGGGAGTAGAAAGAACTGCATTTCTAATAGAACGTCGCTTTGAACCTGGCCCCATATTTAGAGCTAAATGTTTACCAGATCGTGAACAGTAAATACAAATAGTAAGTATGGGGTCTACATCTCTTATTACCAGGCTAAGACTAATATTTGGAGCATTTCTGCTGTTAATGTCTATTGAGTGTATTTCGCAAGGCACTGAAATTAAACGCAGGGCAAACAGTTTCTTTGGCGTTCATTTCGACTTTCACGCGACCTCAAACGATAAAAACATCGGGCTCTCACTAACACCTGCGATGGTCACTTCATTTTTGACCCAGGTTAGACCTGACTTTATACAGGTGGATACCAAAGGCCATCCCGGCATTTCGAGTTATCCTACCCGTGTTGGGGTAGCTGCTAATAGCTTTGCAGGTGATCCGCTCAAGGTATTCAGGGCGGCAACAAGTAGTTTAGGTATAGGGCTCTACTCGCATTTCTCAGGTGTGGTTGATGAAAAAGCGGTAAAAGACCATCCGCAATGGGCCAGGATAAATAGTAACGGTCAGCCGGATGCTACCGCTACTTCCATATTCGGACCTTATTGTGATAATTACTTTATTCCGCAAATTGAAGAGCTAAGCAGAAATTATGGAATAGACGGGGTTTGGGTAGATGGAGAATGTTGGGCGGTACAGGCAGATTTTTCGGACAATGCGAAGAAAGCATACATTGCTGCAACAGGCAAACAACCTAAACTGGATGCTGATTATATGGCTTTTACCCGACGGGCTTTTCACAAGTATGTCGATCATTATACCAATGTGCTGCACAAGTTTGATCCAAAACTGCAAATTACCAGTAATTGGGCTTTCAGTACCTACATGCCCGGTCGGGTAGATGCGGGAGTAGATTTTCTTTCAGGTGATGTTGTGTATGATGACGTTAAAAATATGACGATAGAACCACGAGTATTATCTGCCCAGGGCAAACCGTGGGACATTATGGTTTGGGGCTTTATGGGCGATAAAAACGGGAAGGGACATTATTGGAAGAGCCCCCTTCAACTACAGCAGAAGGCAGCCATTGTTATTTCACAGGGAGGGGGATTCCAGGTGTACTTAACTCAAAATCGAGACGCTTCAATCCCTTTGGAGACTGCTTCCGGTTTAAAACAGGTCGCTGATTTTTGTTATGCACGTAAACCCTTTTGCTTTAAAGCCGTTGCAGTGCCACAGGTCGCCATGCTTCTATCTGCTGCCGGCCATGATTTTGACCTTGGTACAACCGTAGCTTTTGATCAGGCTAATGGAGGTAATAACAATATTAAAGGTACGCTCGCCGCCCTGTTAAATTCACAATACTCAGTACAGGTACTGCAGGATCACAACCTTATAGGTAACCTCTCTAAATACCCTTTGTTGGTGATAACAGAATGGAATTATCTTGATCCGAAAATGGTAAACGAAGTTCAGAATTATGTAAGCGATGGGGGAAAACTGCTGATTATAGGAGGCGTTAGTTGCAATATTTTCAGCAAGATCTTACCCGTTAATACTCCCGTTGACAGAAGCAACCCAGCCGACCTGCCCGTTAAAAAAAATAATTATGGTAAAGGAACAGTGATAGGCATTGATGCGAATGTGTCTTTGGAAAACTTTAATAATCCAAAAGAAAATTTCAGGAAGACTATTGCCGGCATTGCAAAGCAATTGTTTCCAACACCAATGGTAACGGTAACAGGGTCAAATAGCGTTCACGTAGTGCTAAATACATTACGCGGCGAAACAATGATCCATTTAATCAACGTAGGAGATCGATGGGGAACAATGAAAGACAACCAGCTTGATTTTCAGTTGCCAAAAATTGGACAGTTAGAAGTTACTTTAAGAACGAGCAAAAAACCTTCTCAGATATTGCTTCAACCTGAAGAAGCACCTCTAAAGTTTAATTACAATAAGGGTGTCGCTACATTTAAAATTCCCAAACTCGATGTTTATTCCATTGCAGAGGTGAAATATTAGCGCAATAAAAAAACCCAGCGAAGTCGCCTTGCCGGGTTTTTTTATTGATATTTTTTAAACGTTATTGATACTGTATATAAATCGGTTTTGGCTGAAAGCTAAGGACTTCTTTTGGAGAGTAAAGCTGATCAGCACCGGAACGGATGTCATTTTTATAAAATAATTTGAAACCAGTAAACTGAACCGGGTCTCTTTTTTCATATAATAAGTAAGAAGAATGTTTTAAAATCTTATCTCCCCATCCGTCCATATCCATCACAATTTGTACTTGAGGTACTCTTTTAATTTTTTCAAACTCTCTGACCATCGGGTTTGTAAAGCGATGGACGATTAGTATTTTAGGAGGAATATTATTTTTCTTTACCAGGGCAGCAAGGTAGTCAACAACATAATTAATGTCGTTTGCATTATAAGTTCCGATTACAGAGCCGGGTTTTCTTCCGCCTTTGCCTAGCATGGCAAATTCCGGGTCTATGGCTAGATGTACGTTAGGCATCACGAGGTATTTTTCAAGCAATGGCACTTCGGCAGGAAGTGTGCTCAGTCCAACCTGGATATCTACAAATGCTATTCCTTTGATTTCATTCGCCCACTTTACAATCGTATCAATCTGGTGGTACGGCATCCGTGCCCTGAATTTTCCGTCTTTACCAGGGGCCCCCTGAGCCGTTACTGCTACATAATGAAGTGCGGGCACTATTGGCAAAGTGGTATCTGCCGCCTGCCATTTTTTTACTTCCCCTTTCAACTTTGCAATCATTTCATCTTTAGGATACTCTCCTAAAACCCCCATTTTTTTGGAGTAGAGATTACCATAAAAAGCAAGAATTCTGTGAAAAGGTAAAATAGCCCCAGGTGTAGGGTAAGGCGCTTTTACCGGCCATTTACCCGTTGAGTCTCCGTTTGCCAGTTCCTTACTTATACGGTCGAAGGCTGCCGTATCAATTGGTTTCATTGAAGAGAAAGGCGTAGGTTCTCCTCCTGCGGGTGCAGCGGTATCGGGCGCGCTTGCAGCAGCGGCAGCAGTACTCGCAGAGTCCTTGTTTTTCTCATTGCCAGCCTGAATATTGCTGCAATTAGTCAGTAAGACTAATAAAAAAGGAAGCATATTTAGGTAAGATATCTTTTTCATAAGCCCCAAATATATCGGAAATTCTTATTTGGGCTAATTAAAGAAAATAACGATTTGCAGCGATGGACGAATGTAAGGCGGGTAAAAACAACGGTGTTGGCTGTTTTGTAGTGAATGAAAGAGCATTCGTAGTAACGTAAGTACTTAGAGTGTGTCACTGATGAATGACGATCTTTTCATAAGATACTCGAAACATAAAGTTTTGCGCCTTTTGCCGGGAGTAAAAAGTTATTCCTATTTTAGTTTTCACTCAAAGAATATAACTATGAGAACGTTAACCGCACTCTTACTGTTACTATCGGCATTGCCATGCCTTGCTCAACTTTCAAGAGAAGAGAAAAAAATAATTCTACATATCAATAAACAAATGCCTCAGACATTAAAAATGCTTGAGGCACTCGTAAACATAAACAGCGGCACTTTAAATGTGGAAGGAGTACGGAAAACGGGAGAGCTGCTTGGCAAAGAATTTAATAAAATAGGGTTTGCTACGGAGTGGGTATCATTACCCGACTCGTTAAAGAGGGCCGGTCATCTGGTTGCGTATAGAAATGGTAAAAAGGGAAAAAAACTATTCTTAATCGGCCACCTCGACACCGTTTTTGAACCCGATATGCCTGCAAACCCATATAAATTGATAAACGACTCAACAGCTACCGGACAAGGGGTAAATGATATGAAGGGTGGCGATATGGTTATATATGCGGCATTACAGGCGCTAAACAAAACAGGAGTTCTAAAAAATGCTTCGGTTACGGCTTATTTTACCGGGGACGAAGAAAAGGCGGGCTCACCCACTTCTGTCAGCCGCGCAGATTTTATTCAAAGGGGCCAACATGCAGAGGTAGCGCTCGCTTTTGAAGGGGCGGGTGGATTGCATACCGTGGCAGATGCAAGACGGGGATCGAGCGGGTGGCAACTGAATGTGTATGGAAAGCAGGCCCATTCTTCAGGTGTGTTTAATGTCGGCTATGGGGCTATATACGAAGCATCGCGAATTCTAAATGAGTTCAGGCAACAATTAAGCAATGAACAATACCTGACTTTTAACCCTGGAATTTTTGTCGGCGGATCAGAATTAAACTATGACTCCGGCGCAATAAAGGCCCATGTTTCAGGCAAAACGAATATTATTTCGCCGGCAGCTTTTGTTCAGGGTGACCTTCGATTCTTAACTGCGCAGCAAAAAGACGCCGCCAGGGAGAAAATGAAATCAATTGCATCCTCAAACAACCTTATAGGAACAAGGGCAGAAATCTCTTTTCAGGATGGCATTCCGGCAATGGAGCCAACAAAAGGAAACCGTGATCTTGTGCAGCTTTTAAGCAAAGTATCAACAGATATGAAAATAGGGCGCGTAAGAGCTGGTGACCCGGGATCAAGAGGAGCCGGCGATATATCTTACGTAGCCAGATACGTAGATGCTCTTGATGGGCTTGGAGCTAGCGGCACGGGTTCGCACGCGCCCGGCGAAACGATTAATCTAAAAGAATTTCCAATACTAATACAACGAGCAGCCCTTCTTATTTACCGGTTAACAAGGATGTAGGTTTCGGCTACCAGATGGGGTTTCAATGTCTCGGCGCACTCAATTGGCATGTCAATATCAGCCAGAATTAATGAACAAGAAAAATTGTTTTGATGTCATAATCAGAACAATAACTACGGCTATAGTTACATTTACAGTAATTTTTGAAAAGAGTGAATTTGGAGCGAGGCAGACCAATTTAGCTGCGTCGTATAAGTGTGCAACGGGGTTCAATACTACTACAACACATTTTGCTTAAAAGTTGTAGTATCGGCAGCTTTTTTTGGAAGCCGAAAGCTAGTATAACGAAAGACGAATAAAATGAAAAGAGTAGTAGTTACCGGCATGGGTGCTATAACGCCGTTAGGTAATTCAGTAGATGAATTTTGGGAAAACATCGTGGCAGGAAAAAGCGGTGCAGCGCCGCTGACAAAGTTTGATACAGCAAAGTTTAAGACTCGTTTCGGCTGTGAGGTCAGGGGTTTTGACCCGGCTGCTTATATAGACAAAAAGGAATTGAAGAAGTATGATTTGTATACCCAATATGCAATTGCCGCCACTGATCAGGCGATAAAGGATGCTAAACTTGATTTTACGCAAATTTCTGACACAGAGCGGTACGAGGTTGGGGTAATATGGGCCTCTGGAAATGGCGGTATGGCCACGTTCGAAGACCAGGTGGCAGAATTTCATTTGGGCGACGGCACGCCAAGATTTAGCCCTTATTTCATTCCGAAAATGATCGTAGACATTGCAGCAGGAGCAATTTCTATCCGTCATAAATTGCACGGTCCTAATTATTGTACTGTATCGGCGTGCGCATCGTCTAAT
>JALYZZ010000061.1 GCA_030948675.1 Bacteroidota bacterium
TGATGATTTTACATATCTAAGTGCTCCGATAAATTCATAACGAAGATGCTGGTTGAACTTATAACCCAGTTCTCCCTGTAGCTTTAAGTCAATAACATTAATGTCAAGATAATTATTCTTCAATTCATTAATAATGTTAAAGGGAGCAAAATTGCGCCTGAAATAGTCAAGGTTGCCTTTGTCATCGTAGGCGGTCATTGTTCTTCCTGTGTTGAGCGCGTAGCTAAACGGGTTGATGTCAAAATCTCGGTCGAATTGGCCTGAAACAGGATTACTCACCCGGCTTAATGCCCCGGGCGCCTTCTGCTGCCTAACTGATCCTACGGTCATGAAGCCTGTAGAAAGCTTGTCAGAGAAGTTATAATTGTTCCGAAAGTTTAGGGTATACCTTTTTACCTGGTCTGCAATCGTCCATCCATTGTCGTTATAAAAACTGGTAGAAAAGAAACTTTGCGACTTGTCAGTTCCTGACGAAATACTTAATGAATGCTCCTGAGTTAAAGAATTTTTGAACAAAAGATTGAACCAATCGGTATTAGCAGCCGCGTATTTTTTAAGGAAGGCGGATTTAGCAGCAGTAGTGTTTGCCAGTAAAAAATTACCATTGGCCTCGGGGGTATTTATTAAATCGTACATTTTGCCATACACACCATAATCTGACCTGCTAAGAATATCAGATTGTAAAACACCTTTGCGTTCCAGCTCACCAAGTACAGACATTTGCTCTGCGGAATTCATGATATTGTAATTGGCATACTGCGGTTTCAACTGGGTGCTAAAATTACCAGTATAGTTAACGGATGGCTTGCCTGCACGTCCTTTTTTGGTAGTAATAACTACGACTCCGTTCATTGCTCTTGCACCATAAAGTGCAGTAGCTGCTGCATCTTTCAAAATATCAAAAGTCTCTATGTCGTTTGCATTGATGCCAGCAACAGAAGATCCTAGTAATGTTGTAGGGTCACCACTTGATAACTGCTCATTTGAGATGTTTACAATGTCTTCTAAAACTACTCCATCTACTACCCACAGAGGTTTATTTTCGCCATTAATAGAGGTTGCCCCACGCACTCTTACTTTGGGTGCGCTACCAAATGTACTTGACACATTTTGAACCGAAACTCCTGCAGCACGCCCCTCGAGCATACGGCTAACGTCTACCATACCTTCCGTTTTTACATCTTCGGCTTTTAAGGTTACCGCAGCTCCTGTAAATTTCTTTTTATCAATTCTTTGAAAACCTGTCACAACTACATCTTGTAGTGTTCCTGCATCCGCACGCATTACAATGTTAATCGCTCTTTGTCCTGAAGAAAGTCTTATTTCCTGCGTTGACAGCCCAATGAAACTTATTACCAGTGTAGCCCTTTCTGCAACTCCATTCAATTGAAACTCACCTGCAGCGCTAGTACTGGTACCTGTCTTGCTTCCTTTAACTACCACTGAGACATCAGGTAACGGATTTCCTGTTGAGTCTGTAATTTTTCCTCTCACGGTATTCGTTTGTGCATCCAGCTTTGATTGCGATAACATAAAAAGAAATATCAGAACAAGTCCAGCTACAAGCCTTTTAAACTTGAAGAGGCTTTCATTGGGATGGCCCAACGTTTTTTTGGTCATAATCTTTTTTATTTGTTTCTGTCTTTCGTCGGAAGAGATATTCAAGTAGTTGTTTTTACACTTTGTAATCTAAAACAGGCAAAGGCGAAGAAATAATTAATAACCGGTAGAATATTAAACAACCACCGTTGCCAAGCAAGTAATATTATTTCCGAAAATATGTTAAAATCGCAAACTAAAGAGGATTCAAAGACCTTTTTAGTGAGAAAAGTACCTGAAACGTTCTTTGTTTTAAATCGATTTAAATATTGATATAATAGTTTAATCAATAAGGGACAACTACAAACTGCACCTTTTGAAGTACGATTAGCAGCACCGGCTCCCAGCTAAATATTTATGCAAATCAATAAAGTATTCTAACAGGAAAAGTTTGAAGGAAAATATGCTGCTTTTAGCAATAAAATATTAAAAGTGCTACACAGACAACTGAAAATGAAGGGCGAAAAAAACTTAAGAAATTGTCATTCTACTGTATTAGTATAAAAAAATTTTGAAATTGTTGTAACCCGCGTCCTCTTAGTAACCGGTAACGCCAGGTCTCTTTCGATACCCGCCGGAAGTTGACGTTAATCGAACAACCTTTTTTAAGATTACCTTATTTCCTTAAAATGATTTATCAGGCCATTTGTGGAAGAATCGTGATCTTTTATTTCATCCTCGTTTTGCAGCTCAGGAAGTATTTTGTTGGCTAGTTGCTTGCCCAGTTCTACGCCCCATTGGTCGAAGCTGAAAATATTCCATAAAAGACCCTGCACAAATATCTTGTGTTCGTACATAGCGATTAGACTACCGAGGCTTGCTGGCGTTATTTCCTTGACCAGGAATGAGTTTGTAGGCTTATTTCCTTTAAAAGTTTTAAACTTTAGTAGTTTCTTTATTTCTTCTTTTGTTTTGCCAGCCTTCACTAATTCAGCAGTCACCTCTTCCTCTGTTTTACCATTCATTAATGCTTCAGTTTGAGCAAAAAAATTGCTTAGTAGCTTTACATGATGGTCACCAATCGGGTTGTGGCTGATAGCAGGGGCTATAAAATCGCACGGGATCATTAACGTTCCCTGATGAATAAGCTGGTAAAAAGCATGTTGTCCGTTGGTTCCTGCTTCACCCCATATAACAGGGCCTGTTGCATAATTTACTTCATAAGCGTTTCTGTCAACGCTTTTTCCATTACTTTCCATGTTCCCTTGTTGAAAGTACGCGGGAAAACGGTGCATGTATTGATCGTAAGGCAAAATTGCTTCGCTCTGGGCTCCAAAAAAGTTGATATACCATGCGCCAATGAGACCCATAATAACAGGAATGTTAGTCGCAAACTTTTCTGACCGGAAATGTTCATCTACCTCAAATGCGCCTTTTAAAAGTGCTTCAAAATTTTCATATCCAACTGTTAGTGCTATTGATAGCCCTATCGCACTCCACAATGAATATCTGCCACCGACCCAGTCCCAAAAAACAAACATGTTTTCAGGGGCAATTCCAAAAGCGGTTACTTCTTTTTCATTGGTGCTTAATGCAACAAAGTGCTTCGCAACATGCAATTCGTCACCGGCAGATTTTATAAACCAATCTCGTGCTGTATGCGCATTAGTCATTGTTTCTTGTGTAGTAAAAGTCTTTGATGCTACCAGAAACAAAGTTTCTTCAGGCGTTACTTTTTTCAATGTTTCGGCAATCTGAGTGCCGTCTACATTACTAACAAAATACGGTTGTATTTCCTTTTTCCAATACGGCCGCAATGCTTCAGTCACCATAACCGGTCCCAGATCGCTTCCACCGATGCCAATATTAACGATAAACTTTATCTTTTTTCCCGTGTAACCCCTCCATTCGCCACTATGCACTTTTGCCGTAAATAAGCGCATTTGCTCTCTAACTTTTTCAACCTCCGGCATCACATTTTGTCCATCATTCATGTAAGGCCTGTCAGAAAAATTACGCAATGCCACGTGCAACACGGCCCTGTTCTCAGTTTCATTAATTTTTTCTCCGTTAAACATTGCCTGCATGCCTTCTTTTATCTGGCATTCTTCGGCTAATTGAAATAGTAATTGAAGGGTTTTACTGTTGATGATATTTTTTGAATAATCAAATAGAATATCATTGAAAGAAGTTGAAAATTTTCTAAATCGATCGGGATCCAAAGCAAATAATTTACGAAGATGCGTGCGCTGCATTTCCTCATCATAATGTCTCTTCAAAAGAAGCCATGCCTGAGTATTGGTGGGATTGTTTTTTGGAAGCATTATTTTGCTTGTGTTTTTTCTTGGTTTAGGACCAATGATTTATAATTGACCGATTACTTTTATCGTTTTTAATACCATTTCTTCTGTCACATCCAGGTGTAAGACAAGTCTTACCTGGGTTTTAGATATAACAGTAACTCTTATATCATTCTGCCGCATTCTTTCAGCAAAGGCAACAGGAGTGAGGCGGCCGGTGACCTCAAAAATAATAATGTTTGTTTCAACAGGAAGCATATTGCCAATAAAGTTGCACTTACTCAGCGCATCTGCAATCATTCGTGCATGTCTGTGATCATCTGCCAGGCGTTTTACATTGTTTTCTAATGCAAATATTCCCGCTGCTGCAAGATATCCTGCCTGTCTCATTCCTCCGCCAAAAACCTTTCTTACCCGGCGCGCCTTTTTTATAAGGTCTTTCTTACCCAGTAAAACACTTCCAACAGGTGTACCCAGACCCTTACTTAAACAAATAGAGATGCTATCAAATACTTCGCCGTATTGTTGGGTGTTTTCTTGTTTTGCGACAATTGCATTAAAAAGGCGGGCACCATCAAGATGCAGCGTGAGATTGTGTTTGTTGCAAACTTCCTTTATCTCTTGCATTGCAGAAAAATCGTAACAGCTTCCACCGCCACGATTAGCAGTATTTTCGAGACTTACGAGCGTTGTTCTTGGTTTGTGGATGTCATCGGGGTTAATGGCCTCTGTAATCTGGTCTGCTGTTAATTGGCCATTATGCCCGTAAACTGCTCTTACAGAACTTGCCGAATTAACGGCTATTCCTCCTCCCTCATAAATATACACGTGTGATAGGTGGTCGCAAATCACTTCATCTCCCGGTTGTGTATGGCATTTTATTGCAATTTGGTTTGTCATAGTACCACTCGGACAAAAAATGGCTGCTTCCATCCCAAACATTTCGGCAGACCTTGCCTCAAGTCTATTTACAGTGGGGTCTTCTCCGTATACGTCGTCTCCAACTTCCGCCTTAAACATTGCCTCTAACATCGCCTGCGAAGGTTTTGTAAATGTGTCAGAACGATAATCAATCATAAGCGGCGAAATTAAGAGAATAACAAGGTAATGTGAATTTTAGGGGTACGCTTTTTGAATATTATTTTAAATAAAACTGACGCCTCCACGCTAAGTGGAGAAGTGCCCACTAACAGCAAAAACCTATTTAATTCTAAAACAAAAACAGTATTAACTATGAAAAACAGAAATTTTCCATAAAAAACAATTTGTAGCAGGTTAATTTATAGACAAAAGAGCTACGTTTTTTAACAAAAGCTGGCAAAAATCGATGTTGCAACGTAACTTTGCAACACTTGAAAACGTCTATTATAATTACAGTTGAACATCATTGTCTTTTAGGC
>JALYZZ010000062.1 GCA_030948675.1 Bacteroidota bacterium
TCACCGATCAGATCAGCTACGCTTACGTCGGGTGTAGCCAGCTTTTCACCATACCGCTCACTTCTGTGCACCCAATGAATCGGAGTATCGTCTCCATGCCCGGCAACAAGGTCTTTACCAAACTTGCTAATCGGCTTTAGTGGATCATCGTTGATCTCACTTCCTGCAACTGTTGGTATATATTCATCCAGCAGATCAACCATTTGCCTTGCCATCCGAGTTTTTGCCTGTCCCCTCAAACCAAGAAATAAGATATTGTGGCGACTAAGCAGTGCTCTTTCCGTATCGGGTATTACCGTTTCTTCATAGCCTACAATTCCCGGAAAAGTGTTTTCCTTAGCTTTAATTTTTCCAATAAGGTTTTCACGAATTTCCTCTTTAATTGTTCGGTTTTTATATCCGCTCTTTTTTAAATCGCCTAAAGTTTTAATTTTTGTAATGTCCATTTAATTTTTTTTGATAATCAACTTTTTGTTTTCCATAGTCACCTTGTTTTGTTACTCGCGTTCATTGTTCAATCTAAATAAATCCTGGCCGTAATGATACAATAATGTAAGGGGTTATTTGTCCAGGACGATTGTTTTGTAAACAGATGTAGCGTTCATTAATCCGTTGGTAATAGAAGCTAAGCTATGAGAATGAGATGTTGTATAAGAATACATGATTGTCAGCATTAATAAACCGTCTTCCTCTTCCCGCTTTCAAAATCTTTGAAAATGAATGCACCCAATTTATCAAGCGATGCAAAAAAGGCTTTGCCATTGTTTGTTTCTGTAAATTCAGTAACAAATTTTTGCAGGTAAGGATCACTGGCTATCATAAATGTAGTAATCGGAATTTTTAGCTTTTTACACTGGGCAGCAAGATTAATACACCGGTTCACTACCTTTCGATCTAATCCAAAACTGTTTTTATAATACCGCTTACCGATTTTCAGGCAGGTGGGCTTACCATCAGTAATCATAAAAATTTGCTTATTTGGATTCTTTCTGCGTCTCAATAAGTCCATTGCCAATTCAAGACCTGCTACCGTATTAGTATGGTACGGACCCACTTGCAGGTATGGCAAATCTTTGATTTCTATCGGCCATGCGTCGTTTCCAAACACCACAATATCCAGTGTGTCTTTCGGATACTTCGTTGTAATTAATTCGCTCAATGCCATAGCCACTTTCTTTGCCGGCGTTATTCTGTCTTCACCGTATAAGATCATACTATGGCTGATGTCGATCATCAAGACAGTTGATGTTTGGGTTTTATAGTCAGTTTCCCTGATCCTCAAATCATCCTCATGCATGCTAAAGCTTTCTATACCATGGTTGATCTGTGCATTTCTAATACTTTCTGTAAAGTCAATTTGCTCCATGGTATCGCCAAACTGAAACTGTCTTACGTCGGGACTTATCTCATCGCCGCCGCCAGGCTTAAAGGTGTCGTGGTTGCCCTGCCTTGTTTTTTTAAGCTTGCCAAAAATTTCCTCAAGGCTATTTTTGCGTATACCTTGCTCGGTCTTAGAAGTAATCGAGATGGTGCCATTAACAGGGTTTTCATCAATATATCCCTTCTCTTTCAACTCATCCAAAAAATCGCCCATTCCATATTCGTCATTAGTAAGACCGTATTTATTATCGAGTTGATTAAGCCACTGCAATGCTTCACTTACATCGCCATTCGTATAAGTAAGTAGTTGCAAAAATAAATTGAGCAACTGCTCAAATTTCGTCTTCCCTTCACTATTCGGGTCAAACTGCGTAAATCGATGTCCTAGCATAATATACAATTTCGCAAAAAAAAGTGATATAAGTCTTACAACATCTAAGCCAGTATAAAGTTTAACTTCTTTGTGCCAGAACGGCATAAAGCACAGAATCAGGAACTATGTAAATTAAAAGATTATACTGCAAACGCAAAAAAGTAAAGTGGCTAACCTTATTAGTTTTTGCCACCCAATAGGCCGTCATCATTATTTTTTCATGGAGATAAGAACTTGCTGGCACAGCTTTTTATTTATATAATTTGGTTAAAAACACTTGTATGGTCATCGACAAAAAACAGTTGGAAATAAATGTCAACCTGTATGCCCTTCAGCCTGATTTTTTGAATGACGAGTTGCACTACGTTATCGCCGAAAATGAAAACACTTTTAGATTTGGTAGCTGGAACGAACAGTTGAAGCCCGGCGAGCAAAAGTTGTATTTTTTTCTTACGCAAGACAAACTGCATATACCAGCGGGCAATATCACTTTAGAAGAAAGTTATGTTTTAAAAGAGGAACCAATTTACCAGTGCGTATCTTCTTTTGATGATTTTTTACTAGCGATAGAAAAAGTGCAGCGTGATGGTGTGGCGAAAGCCATTAAATGTTTTTCTGAGGAGGATACTGAAGTGATCCGAGAAAGGTTGGAAGAAAAATTTGGCCATATTGAAAAACATTTGGTAAAAAGCACACAAGGGCAACACCTTCTTTTCGTATTCAATAACATTGAAATTTCCATTTCTGCTACCATGGTTTATTTCAGGCACAAAACCCCTTTTAACGATAGCCATTATAAGCATGTAAAAGAAGAAAAAGAGGGAGACTAGATCTTGTTCACTCGCCTTCTTTTCAGCAACGATCAGCGGAGCGGTAGTTTCGCATTTTTTCTTACGCTAATTGCTAATTGTAAACAATCCAAAGAGCAAATAGTTATGTCACAACAAGTTGAAATAGTATATGCGGTAGCAAACAAGTAAACAGTTTGCATTATACAGGTGAAATTGGCAGGTGAAAAAGCCAGGAATAAGCAAACCGCAGTTATTATTGTTTGATGATCCTTCCATCTTCCATTTCGATGATACGATTGGTGTTTGCAGCAAAGGCCGGATCGTGCGTAACGATTAACAAGCTTTGATTAAATTCTGTAGATAACTGATTAAATATGTCAAATACAATTTCGCTGTTTCTTTTATCAAGGTTTCCGGTTGGCTCATCGCCCATAATGATGAGCGGGTCGTTGATGAGTGCGCGCGCAATAGCAATACGTTGCTTTTCGCCACCCGATAACTGATTTGCTTTTTTGTGTGCCTGCTTATCCATACCCAATCTTTTCAGGCGCTCCATAGCTCTTTCTTCTACCTCTTCTTCGCTGTATTTTTTAAGCTTTAACGCAGGCAGCATTACGTTCCTTAGAACCGTAAATTCATTCAGCAAATAATGAAATTGAAAAACAAAACCAATCTTTTCATTTCTTATCCGCGCCAGTTGCGCCCCGTTTTTTTTACGCATCGATTCATTATCAACCAACAACTCACCTTCGTAATCAGTATCCATCGTAGACAAAATATATAACAGCGTTGATTTGCCACATCCCGACCTGCCTACGATTGATACGAACTCACCCTTATTGATTGAAAAAGATATGTCGGCCAATATCTTAACCTTAACGGGATCGCTGAAACTTTTATTAATGCTTTTTGCCTGAAGGATTGTTTGACTCATCATTTTTCTCTTATAATAATGACCGGGTCGACTTTGCTTGCCCTGCGTGCAGGAAATAAGCCGGCGAAATATGTGGTGATGAGCGAAAACACAATGGCTATAAAATAAAATACAGGATCGTAATTGATTGGGTAGGTTGTTACTGTAGGA
>JALYZZ010000094.1 GCA_030948675.1 Bacteroidota bacterium
CCACCTTAAGTGAACCATCTACCAAAAACTGGTAAGCATACTCAGTGTTCGGATCTAGATTGTCAATTTGAACCCACCACGTTTTTCCGTCAGGTGTATTTTTCATATTGGATGCAGACTCCTTCCACCCATTGAAATCTCCGATAACTGACACCGTTTTTTTGCCTGGGGCGTATAGTGTTATAAGGGCAGATTTACCGCTATTAATATAAGTTACCCCATCCTTCGCTCCTGCTGGCAGATCTGTTGTTTCTGCGGGAGCAGGTGGCGGTGTGGGAACTTGAGAGCCGGAATCTGCTTTTTTGCAGCTACCAAATAACATAACAAACGATATAAGCAAACCAAATAAATTATTCATTTCAAATTTTTATTACGTACTAAATAACACATTTACCATACTGGCAACAGGTTGAGGAGTACCTTTTCATACCTATTATCAAAAGAGTTGTGTTGCGTCCTATAATTCTTAACTGTTATCCAACAGTGTAACGTGCTTCAAAGTTATCTTACTTAAACCATTTTCAGCGTAGACCTTGTTTTATTATTAATGACAGATGGCACATAGTTATATCTTCATTTCAATCAGCCAGACATGTCCAAACGGGTCTTTTATCTCTCCTGCCTATAACCATAGTCATAACTTTTGTTGTAATACAGCAATTGCTTTTTTAGATGCAGCTGCTTAACCTAATATAAGCACTAAACATCAGCCCGTTTACTGCGTTTAATAAACCAATGGCAGGAAAATTGCAAACTATTAATTATTCCATATTTTATTCAATCATTATTGTACGTTTATGACACTTCATCCCAAAGATTTTCCGATTACCATTCAGGCATTTGACATTAATAATGATAAAGAATTTTTTGTTGCTGAGCAAATAGTAAACAGTCAGCAGGAAGTAGAAACGTTTTCTGCACGGTATGCCGGAAAAGTGATAAAGGCAAAGGCTTTAACGGCAACAGAAAGGACTACGACGGTTACGAAAACCCACACAAGAAAAAGCTCAGGTTTAACTATTTTTCTTGTCATTCTGGTTATTCTGATAATACTAGCCGCGATTGGTTTCTATACCGGCTGGATACAGCGAAACACAGGTATTACACTTGGTGGAATGTAGTGTTTGATATAAATGGAAGCTGGCTTACTTAACTACTTTACAGAAAGCATTTAAGTAAGCCAGCTTTTTTTATAACCCTTACAGTGATGATCGAATGAAAGCGCTTTTATTAATTATACTTGAATTGAAGGAATAGATAACGTACGTTATTCTGCCACTAACTGGTTGTCTATTCGTTTAGGTCGAAGACTATTCAAGTCACCCATCATTTGCTGCAGATCGTCTTTATCAATGCTGCCTCTTAGTGTAATTACTCCGTTATTCACTTCTGCCTGCACGTGTTTGTGTTTTTTAACCACTCTTTTCACCTGTTCTTTCAGATCGCTGTCTGATGACACATTTACATTGTCAGTAATCATTATGTTATTAATTACTCCTTTTACATGATCTATCTTTTTTACGGTCTTCTCTGCTCTTTCCCTTTCCTTCTCGCTTCGGCAATTACCTATTAATGTTACCACCCCTTTAGAAACAGATGCACTAACATTTTGAAGCTCAGGAGTTGTTTGCGTAAAGGCAGCAACCTGTGTTTGAATAGCAGGATCGTTATCGCTACTGCCGCATGAAATAAGGGTAAACAGTAGTAACAAAAATGAAAAAATAACAGGGAACTGCGATGTAATTCCTTTTTTCATAATGATTATTTTAATTGCTCAAACAGTTAACACTCTTCTTTATATAAAACCGTTTTCTTATGCAATATTGATTGAAAAGTTGGTTTTAAAAATGCTGTTCCTTTTCTTTTAGAACATCTTTTTTTCATTTGATTAGCACGTCAGGACATTGCTCTAAGAAAAGGATGTGAAAACTATGCCAGATCAGTTATAAGATAACGAGGGTTGGTCAGCTGGAAAAGTTTACAAAACGAAAAGAGACTGCTTGTTACACAGTCTCTCTTTATTAAGCTATACAAGTAAATTAAAAGTCGTTTTTAGATCTGTCTTTCAGGTCATCCTTATCAAGATCCGTTACATCCACTTCGGTTTTTCTAACCGTTTCATTTATTGTTTCACTTCTTTCGTTTACATCTTTATTCAGGCTAACTTCTTCTACCACACGTGCCTGCTTGTTCACCACAGGTACTTCGGTATGCTCAACCATTTCGATATCTTTTTCCCCAAAATTCTTAAAATCTGCTTCAGTGGCTGGTCTGTCTACTTTGTTTCTCTCTACGTTTACCCGCTCCTCTCTTAGTCGTACAGACTCTTCAACAGGTCTTTCTACTATACGGCTGCGTACTCTAACTCCACCTGATTGAACTTCACGTTTGCCTACTTCCAGGTTTTCTTCTATAATAGGTATTTTTGAGGTGTCGTCTGTAGCAGTGCGGTCGTTTTCTGTAAAGTCTGTTGTACTTCGAACACCGACAGTATTTTTTGTATCGCTAAAACTATCGGGTGTACTTGCTGTGCCTGTAAGTCCTGCACTGGTGCCTGTATCAAAAGCGCCAACAGTATTGCTTCTGTCACCAAATGAATTAGATGAACTGTTGATACCCGTACTACGGTTACCGGCACTATAGCCAAATTCGCTTGCTCTTTCGTCTACGTTAACTGCTCCGTTATCATCAAGAATATCTGCTGCTTTTTCAGACTCATCTTTTGACTGAGTGTGTACTGTAACGATGCATTCAGCATGTTTGGCTACGTGTGCATATTTATCCGCATTGTCATCATCATCGTCACTGCTAAACAGATCCTTAAAAAACTTAGAGATCCCACTTTCGTGATCATCATCTCTGTTGTCAGTGCTTGACGAATATGACGAGCCGGAATTGTTTGTATTGCTGGATAAATCGATTTGATCACGTGAAATGCCAGCGCTCACCAGTTTTTGAATTGCCTGTTGCGCATCTGAAGAATTGTCGAACATGCCTACTACTGTTTGTGCCATAATAGCCTCCTTTTGTTTGTTTTAAAAATGAATATTGTGAATAATTAAAGTACTTGTTTTAAACAGGTTTTGGTGGAAGAATTTCTGTGCGTTCTACCTGCACTTCCTCGTTGCGTGTGGTTACTTCCTGCGTGTCGGTGCGTTGGTGTTTGTTTTTAATCACATGGATTTCTTCTACCAGCATTATTCGCTTTTCTACCACGGCCACTTCCTTTAATACCGGAATGATCATCGTTTCACCTTCGTACCTCACCCCTGTCGGAATGATGTCTACTATTTCGTTTTTGGGAACACGCTTTACAACAATTTCGTCAGAAAAAAGGGGAATGTTGTATGTCTCTGTTTTTTCTTTAACCGTTTTGGAAACTTTCACTCGTGCTTTTTCAATAACTTTTTTAGTTATCTCAACGCTCTCTTCAATCAGTGGTACCACTTGTATTTCTGCTCTTATTTCCCCCTCAGTATTGCTATTAGCGTCCCGCTGTTGTTCAAAGCTTTCCATGGTGTGACAGTTTGAAAAACTATGCCAGTAACCTAAAGTGTTGATAGAGTTGCTCTTAGATTTTAAACAGAAAAAACAATGTTATTTTAAAGTGTAGAGAATTTAAGACAGAAGAAAAAAGCAGGCTGAAAACGTTGAAGAAAGGCGGAACATTGATTTACGCATGGCTTAAAAGCAATCACGGGTTATTGAATTAATTGAAAATAACGGGAAGAATAAGAGAAGCAGCGCAGTTGAGGCTACGAAAAAAAAGTTTTTAATTTAGCTTCTGTTGGTTTAAAAAACCTGCTCTTAGGTGTTTTAAGATAAAGCTTCTTCTTTCAAAAAATATTACAACGTCGGCGAAATTTGGAGTACACACTTCCCCCTTGTTTACAATAAGTGTTTTTCTACCTGCCACTACTTCAAACATGTAATTAATGATAGCCGATTTGGCTTTGTAGCCGAGCGGTTCTTTACTGTCGGAGTAAACGAGGTAATTAAGATCATAAATGATTTTATTAAGCATGTACTTTTTATTCTTAGACTTGATAAACCTTTTGGTAAATTCGTTAGCAACAGCGGAAAAATTTGCCATATATAAAGTGTTTAAAGAAGTTGAAGAGAATTATAATACCTCGTAGCTTTTTACAATGAGCTTTAAAATTATTAAGCGTCTTTTTTTTAAACGTTGTCTTACTGCAATTATTTGATGTAGCGTGGAATAATTGAATAATTACAGCAAGTGGAAGTTATAATATGCTACCTCAACAACTTTTACCGGGCTAAGTGTTACTGCCGGGTGAGAGTTGGCTTAGCTTCCCCCTTCCTCACCTTGACAATACATTTCAGTTGTTTTTTTATAATTCGAAAACAACACCCACCCTATTGTCAAATAGCTACACACATTGAAGTATATGCATTAGGC
>JALYZZ010000109.1 GCA_030948675.1 Bacteroidota bacterium
GCCTAATACAGGACCCAATCCGAATTTAAAAAGGATAAGCGCTGTCATCAACACGGTTATGTGTGCGTCTAACACGGGTGCATAAGAACGTCGGTAACCATCATTTACTGCTAGTTGGTAGTTCTTACCCCTTGTTAGCTCTTCTTTAATTCTTTCAAAAATAATAACGTTGGTATCTACTGCTAATCCAATGGTCAGTACAAGACCGGCAATACCAGCGGCCGTCAATGATGCACCCAATGCAGCAAGAATGCCAATTGTAAACAATAAGTTTAGGATTAACGCAATGTTCGCAACCCAGCCTGCTGTATTAAAGTAAATAAGCATCAAGGCAAAAATAATGATGAATGAAACGATGAAAGCGGTAGTACCTCCGCGCACCGCATCTTGCCCGAGCGTTGGCCCAACTACTTGTTCCTGAACTATCTTGGCAGGCGCAGGTAATTTTCCACTCTCTAATATGTCAGCCATGTCCTGCGCTTCAGTTAAAGAATAACTTCCCGTAATTTCTGAACTACCATTAGGGATCACGCCGTTAACAAAAGGAGCACTGTAAACTATGTTATCAAGAACAATTGCGATAGGTTTGCCAATGTTGTCGCCGGTCATTTTAGCCCAGATCCTTTCACCCACTTTATCCATGTTCATTTTAATAGCAACTCGACCTCTTTCATCAAAATCTTGTCGAGAGTCGCTTACGTGAGTTCCGTCAAGTTTAGCAGTTCCGCCTTCTACAGTCTTTATTGCATAAACGGGTACAATACCAGCAGCCTTAGGGTCGTCAGACTCCGTTTTACCAAACATGAAAACAAGGTTAGTGGGAAATTTGCTTTTTACAATTGCCATATTCATGTAGCTGTCAAACGTGGCGGTATCTTTGGTCTGAATATAACCTATGGCAGCGGGAAACTGCATCTGTCCATCCTTACCCTGCTGAGGCTGAATAATCTGCATAATAGAACTAATAGGGTTCTGGTTTTTAGCAGTTGCAGCAGTAGGGGTTTTAGCAGTTTTATTACTGTCAAGCGCACTGAGTGTTGCCGTTTTAGTAGTATCTACATTAGTTGTTTTGGCAACTTTAGCAGTATCTGTTTTAGTAGCGGTGGTATCTGTAGTGCCATTTAAGGCAGCAGCCAATGCTTTTTCAGCAGCCTGGTAAGAGGTATAAATATCTCCTATATTGTACACTTCGAAAAATTGGAGATTTGCAGTAGCCTGCAGATTTTTTCTAATTCTTTCAGGATCAGTTGCCCCTGGTAATTCTACTGTTATAATGCTCTTGTTCTCATCGAGATTAATGTTTGAAGAAGTTACCCCGAACTTGTCAATACGGTTACGAAGAATATTATAAGTAGTTTTTACTGCACCTTTTGCCTCGGAGCGAATATAATCTAATACCTGCGCATCACTGCTTTGATACGTGATACGTTTGTTACTGGTTGCAGCAAAAATCGAAGCAAGGTTGCCATTGGGGTTTATACTTTTATACTCCTCGGCAAACAAGGTAATATAGTCAGCTCCACTATTTGCCTTTCTTGCATTGGCCTGGTCAAGGGCTTTATTGAAATTCGGATCGCGATTATAGCCAGACAGCGATTTAATCAAACCATCAAGCCCTACTTCCATTGTCACGTTCATGCCACCCTGCAAATCCAATCCATAGGACAATTCCTGGCTTTTTGCATATTGATAACTACCTAATCCTAAAACAATCTTTTCATTTTTAGTACTGTCAAGCAAACGTTGAAGATGTGTTCTTTTCAGGTTGTTAAGCGTATCAGCATATAAAGCCTGTAGCTCTTTATTTCCGGCGTACTTTTGTTCGGGCGTTGCAAAATTAGCTTTAAGCCATTTTGCCGCCTTTTCTTCCATGTTGTTTTCGTGGTTATGAACAAACCATGTAAAACTAAGTTGGTACAAGCAAATCAAGATTAATGCAATCGCAAAAATCTTCACCAAACCTTTCAGTTGCATACTAGTAAGGGTTTACAAATTTTTTAGTCCCGATTTTTTCGGGAGGCAAAGATAGTGGTTTGATGCTGAAAAAGGTACAGAAAATAACAATATCAAAAACACTAGTTAACATACTGACTAACAGATTTTTATCCTGTTTATTTTATAGCAATTTTTC
>JALYZZ010000124.1 GCA_030948675.1 Bacteroidota bacterium
GTCCTACGCAATTTCCGACACTGAACTGATCTTTTTCTGATATTCCATGATTGCTTGTTGGGGATTTAATTTCAAATTTTCCATCCGCCCACTGCCCGAGAAAAAAATATTGCGTTCGGGTTAGCGTTAAAAACTTATCTATCAAAACATTATTTACCGAATTTGATCCGGAGTTCAGGGGCTGCATGGGAATGTCTTCCTTGAATAAGTTTTCATGGTCACCGGCATAAAAATCAGGCTTTCTGAAATAGGAAAAATATTTTTGTCTTAATTTCTTATTAGCTGGAGAACTGTCCATAAAGTCAATATTCAAAGAGGCAAAACTCATCATAGACTGCACGTTGCTTACCCATTGGTATCGTTTGGGCCGCTCAAAAATCGGCTTTACGTCGCGTTCAAAATTGATAACATAACTCTTATTCCAACCTGCAGTTAAGGGCCATTTTGTAACATTAAAAATTTCTGGTTCAATTTTTTGATACCGAATGGCTACATCCAACATGGTATCAGATAGAGTGCATATATTATCTATTTCAGGTGCAAACTTGGGTGAACCTACAATAACCCATGCATTCAAGTTAACTTCTTCACCCGTTTTTAATTTTAGTATACAGTTTACATAACCATCCGCAATATCATCGTGCCAGCTATCAGCTCCAGCAAAACTAGAAATAGGTTCGTTTCCACCAGCATTGCCAAGACCTCCCAAAACTAATAGTCTACCCGAAGCATCAGTTAGGAGGTCTCCCAACTTATTTATGTCGAATCCGTACTTCGTTTTGCCAGGAAATGAACCAAAAGGGTAATCTTTAGGAATGTTGGTGGAACCTATCTCGATCTTTTGATTTTTACCTTCCAGCGTTCTTGGCCCCGGGTCTATAATTAATTGTTGCCTCCCTGTAGTTTGTTTGCTATTACGCAGTGGTACTTTTTGGGCTTTGTAGCTATTATCAAAATCTTTCGTTGTATACATCGAATTACCCTGAAGCATAGAAAAGTCGTACCAAACTGCTTTTTTACTAGCTATATGAACTTTCCATGTCACAGACTCGATTTCGGGGGTGTCCAATGTTATTTCAACTTCCAGATCATTTTCAGTTCTGAAAATCCTAAATTTAGATGCCTGGCGTCTAATTTTACCATTGTTATCTTTAAACTTATTGACTTTTACAGTTAAGCCTGATTTGTTAATTTCATTTCCGTTGCTATCACATTCGACGGGCAATCCGCCCGTTTGCATGGGTTCAATATAAAATTCGTTGTCACTGTTTCCTAAGCGGGCTATACCAATAGAAGGATGGATTTTGTAGATTATTGCCATTACGTACAAGTGTGAGTCAAAGTAACTTTGAGGTAAGTAAATATAATTTTAAAAGTTTCTAAAAGCAACCATTTAATAAAAGAATTCCATTATTTCCCGACAAAGCTTAAGATTTTGTGTAGAGTTTATTAAAACCGTCGATTTTAAAGAAGCTTAGTAGTTAAAGCTATAGCCGGGGTATGCAGTTTTAAACAGAGATTTTTGCGTTATCTTTTTGTGTATCTTTTTTCTTGTAGTAGTGCTGCATCAGGCAAAGATCGCTTTGTCTTAACTGCATAAAACTATTTGGTGAAGGAGTAAGTTTGTTTAAACCTCTTTGTTTCTATAAAAGAGGTTATTCTACAAGCTGTATATTTCAAATTAAGATTTAGTTTAAGCTATAGAGATGTGGAAGAGTTATTATCTAGCAGGGGAGTAGCAGTTGATTATGCTACGATATAAAGATCGTGTACAGTTTACTACATTAATTGGAATAGCTTTTAACAAGAGAAGAAAATTAGTTAGCAATAGTTGAAGAATGTAGGGAAGCCATCAGAACCTACTATAATAGGCTAGTGTATGATAATAGATTTATAAAGCGGAGAGTACAGAATAAGGCACGATTTAAGAGTTTTTAATCAATATCAGGCACGTAGGCAGGAATAGAAATAGTCAGGATTAAGAACGGAGAAGTACTTCTTCCAAATCAAATACCTACACAATAATTTACACTTTAGCTACACAGTTTTTAAACTCACTTTAATTTACCTGTTTTTAATCGGAGCGACGAGACCATTGAGAGTGGGGTATACATGTACGGCTTCCAAAAATGCACTATGTTGCACTTATTGTCAAAGCATCTTCTAGTCCTTGTTGCAGACTATTATTTTTAGACCGGTCTTAAATTAGGAGTTAATTAAGGATTAAGAAATATTTGCATAACTGGATAAAAAAAACACATGTCATTAACTGTTGCAAATAACAAAAATATTTGCCTATTATCAGCGATCGCAGTTATTATACTAATAACTCTCCAATATACTTTTTCGCAACCATTGAAAAAAAGATCCGGAGATTCGGTAGCAACAATGGTCAACGACACTTTGCTTCCAACATTGGTAATGAAAGTAGCTTCTTATACCTCCACCATCGATCATACAGATTTCTTGATTAGACGGAAATTTAACATTACCCCTATTTCGTTGGATTTACCTGAAATTGAAAGAAAGGTAAAAGGATTTAAAACCAGACCTGAAACAAATGGAAGCCAGATGAACCTGCGAAGTTTGAATAGCGGGATAATAATGTTGGATCAAATCTCAGGCCGCTTAAGTTCTTACCAGGGTATACTATTAAAATACAGCAGTGAACTTACCAATAGTAATGTAGAGATAAAAAAAATTTTACGTGATCCAATATTAAATGTACAGTTATCAGACAGCGTGCTGTTGGAGCAGTTACAGGATATACGCATAGAAGGTCATGCACTGGATTCATTACAGCAAGTAACACTTAATAAAGTAAACTTATTGCGAAACAGGGTTTCTATAAATTTATTGCAGGCTACCGACATTATTTCTGACATGAGGTATTTAACTATTACTCGCAAGATGGGTATGTGGAAACAGGAAGAACCGCCTTTGTTCGATGCCCATGAGAAGGATTACCGAAATCGGTTTGATGAAGTTATAAGAACTGCCCTGCAACGATCATGGTTGATTATCTCTATATACATGGATGAACGGTGGAATGTTTTAACAATTGGCTTGCTGGTTCTTATTTCTATCTTTTCATGGAGTTTATTAAATATGTTCCGGATAAAAAAACAGGAAAATGTAGGTGCTGTGTTGCTACCCATGCATTTTCTGCCTCGCAATGTTTTAGTGGGATGCCTGATGGTTTTTTTTACCTATATGCCGTTTTTCTTTGGTAACCCGCCTATGTCGTTAATGCATGCTTGTGAATTATTAAGATTATTGACACTTACTTTTCTTATCTATCCTTTTTTAACTAAACAATCTAAAATCCTATGGATAACTCTTTGCATACTCTGGACATATTATGCGATAGATGATATTCTGTTAGAATCAGCACTTGGTGAACGTTGGGGGCTGTTTATAGCAGGCATTTTACTTACTGCAATTTGTATAAAAATACTTACTCATAAACAATCTAACTTTATAGACCTTCCTGAATCTCCGGCTACCAAAGCTCTGGTTATTTTCACCCTTACCCAGGTAGCGCTTTCTGTTATCTTCAATTTTGCAGGAAGGGCATCACTTGCAAAAATATTGGGAGTAAGTGGTGTTCAATGCCTGATATTAGGGATCACTTTGAAGGTGTTTTCTGGGATGGTCCTTGAAGCAATTTATCTTCAATCAGAAGCGTACCAAGACAGCCGTTTTTCACAATTTATTAATTATAAATCTTTACAGCACCGTTTCATTCGAGTATTGTGGATCTTATCCATACTAATATTTACTCTGTCTCTGATTCGTAACCTTACTCTTTATGATGTAGTTACGGATGCACTAGCTTCTTTTATAAGTGAAACAAGAACCATTGGAAGCATGGTATTCACCTTTAAAAGTGTAGGAATTTTCATTTGCATCCTCTGGTTTTCTTCTGTACTGTCGGGATTTATTAACTTCTTTTTTGGTAATGGAAAATTACAGGACTCTAATAAACGAAGCCGGATAGGTTCAATGATGTTATTAATTCGGTTAGCAATTTGGACTCTTGGTTTTTGTATTGCGGTGGCCGCTGCAGGTATCCCCTTAGATAGAATTTCGCTTATGCTTGGCGCTTTGGGTGTTGGTATTGGTTTTGGCTTGCAAAATATTGTAAACAATTTGGTGTCAGGAGTGATCATAGCATTTGAAAGACCTATTCAAGTGGGAGATTTGATAGAAGTTGGTGGTAAAACCGGAGTGGTAAAAGAAATTGGAGTTCGAAGCAGCAAAATTAATAACAATGCGGGTGCTGATATTATCGTACCC
Organism: Bacteroidota bacterium; assembly: GCA_030948675.1. GTDB lineage: Bacteria > Bacteroidota > Bacteroidia > Chitinophagales > Chitinophagaceae > Segetibacter. The sequence goes on from JALYZZ010000124.1 coordinate 4,300, forward strand.
AACGGGGATCTGCTTAGTCAGCATCTTATTAACTGGACAATGCAGGACCGAAGCAAGCAGGTAGAATTTTCAATTGGTATTCCCTATGATGCAGATATAAAGAAAGTAACAACGTCCATACAGGAAACATTGGTAAAAAATGAAAGAATAATGAAAACACCGGGACCAGCCATATTGGTTCAGAAATTTGGAGATCTGGCGATAGATCTAAAGATTCTATTTTGGGTCGATGATTTAAACGAAGCAGGAGGAATAAGGAGCGCTGCAATGATTGAAATTTATCAAATATTGGAAAGTATTGGCATAAAGCTTCCAGTGTCTAATGGGCCGTTATTGGAGTCACTATTGAAGTTTACTATTACACCATGTGTATAATAAAATTTGTAGTAGCATTCTTAGGT
>JALYZZ010000128.1 GCA_030948675.1 Bacteroidota bacterium
CAAAAGTGGTGCAAATGCTCAAAGAAAAAGGCATTGATAAAAACACTTTAACGAGGGAAGAATTTCTAAAATACGCTTTTGAATGGAAGGAGAAATACGGCGGCATTATTTATAACCAGATAGCTAAACTTGGATGCAGTGTAGACTGGAGCCGTACTACGTTTACTATGGACGACCACTATTACAAAGCAGTAGTCAAAGTTTTTGTTGATTTGTACAATAAGGGGCTCGTTTATCGCGGCGCAAGAATGATCAATTGGGATCCGGGTGCCCGCACTGCTTTAAGCGATGAAGAGGTCGAGTTTAAAGATGTTACAGGAAATTTATACTACATCAAGTATCAAATTGTTGATGATGAACTTAACGCCGCAAACAAGGCGGTGAGTGCTGTTACCGGAGATGAAATAGATAATTATATCACTATTGCCACCCAACGTCCTGAAACCATTATGGGAGATACCGCTATTTGCGTCAATCCCAACGATGAGCGGTACATACACCTAAAGGGCAAGTTTGCTGTTATTCCCCTGATCTACCGGCGTATTCCTATTATTTTTGACGAATATGTAGACCCGGCATTTGGCACAGGCGCGTTGAAGGTGACACCTGCACACGACATCAATGATTATAACCTGGGGCTGAAACACAATCTTGAAGTAGTAAATACCCTCAATGAAGACGGAACCCTGAGCGAGGCAGCACAGATCTACGTAGGAGTTGACCGGTTTGCAGCACGTAAGAAAATTTTAGTTGAACTGAAAGAAAAAGGGTACTTCTTAAAAGAAGAAGAGTATCCCAGCCGCCTTGGTTACAGCCAACGAAGTGGAGCGGTCGTTGAACCAAGAATCAGCACCCAGTGGTTTCTAAAAATGAAAGAAATGGCAGGGCCTGCCTTGCGGGCTGTTGCAGACGGAGAGATTAAAATACATCCGGGAGAAAAGTTTTTAGCAACATATAAGTATTGGCTCGAAAATGTAAAAGACTGGTGCATCAGCCGGCAGCTCTGGTGGGGCCAACAAATACCTGCATGGTATGATGAAAAGGGGAATCTGTTTGTGGCAGAAACACGAGAAGAAGCAGAAAGAATAGCCGCAAGCGCTAAGCAACAAGCTACACAAAAAGAAGAAGACGTCGAAAGCTTGCAGCTTGCAGCTAACACCTTGCGTCTAACACAAGATGCTGACGTACTTGACACCTGGTTTTCTTCTTGGCTTTGGCCAATGGAAGTTTTCAATGGCATTTCTCAACCTGGCAATAAAGATTTTAATTACTACTACCCTACCTCGGTCTTAGTTACCGGACAGGATATTATATTTTTTTGGGTAGCACGGATGATTATGGCAGGTATGCATTACGAAAACAAAAAGCCGTTTGGTGATGTGTATTTTACTGGTATGGTTCGCGACAAACAGGGAAGAAAAATGAGCAAGCAGCTCGGCAACAGCCCCGATCTGCTTGAACTAATAGATAAATATGGAGCGGATGCAGTTCGTTTCGGAATAATGATCTCCTCCCCTGCTGGCAATGATCTTTTATTTGATGAAGCTAGTCTTGAGCAAGGCCGCAACTTCAACAACAAGCTGTGGAACGCACTGAAACTGCTGATGATGTGGGAAGTACGGCAAATGACAGAAGAAACCAAGGAAATAGTAGATGATCAATTTGAGCTTTCTGATGAAACAAAGCAATTATTCGGCGAAATCGAGCATTTACCGAATGAAACGCATTTAGACCATGCCAATTTCGCCATCGCCTGGTTCGCTAACCGGTTGCAACAGGTAAGAGCGGAAGTTGAAGTATTGTTCAGCCAGTTCAGGTTAAGTGAAGCTTTAAAAGTTATCTACTCATTAATCTGGGACGACTTCTGCAGCTGGTATCTGGAGTGGGTAAAACCAGGTTTTGAGCAACCTATCGAAGATGAAGTGTACCACAGAACAGTTCAGTTTTTTGAAGAGCTGATGCAACTATTGCATCCGTTTATGCCTTTTATTACTGAGGAGATTTACCACCTGCTCGGTGACAAACAAGATGATCTGTGTGTAAAACAGTTTGCCCCTGCAGGCGCTGCAAATAACGATGTACTGGCCACCGGCGAATTGCTGAAGCAAATTGTTTCAGCGCTGCGCGATGCACGCAACAGAAGTCAGCTCAAGCCAAAGGAAACAATCAAATTGTCCATTCAATCAAAAGATAGCGAGGTCTACAAAAACATAGAAAGCATTTTATTAAAACAGGTAAATGCAGAGGGCGTTACTTATGTGGACCATACTGTCGCTAACGCAACCGTTGTAGCAATTGAAAAGGATAAATTTTACATCGAAAGTGAAAAACAGGCAGACACCGACGCGATTAAAGCAGAGCTTTTAAAAGACCTCGAACACCAGAATGGATTTTTGCAAAGCGTACTTAAGAAGTTAAGTAACGAGCGCTTTGTTGCCAATGCCAAACCTCAGGTAGTAGATCTTGAAAAAAAGAAGCAGGCAGACGCTGAAGCTCGAATAAGAACAATAGAAGAAAGTTTGTCAAATCTTATATGATCGTGCATTATTGAATGGAACATGGCGCCGACAGGAGAAGGACATAAAGTTGTTGGAACGGAAGTAAGTTGGCAAAATCGCTGGCTAAGTTGAGAACAAAATAAGTAAGGCACATTAATAAATTGAAAATTGGGGACAACGAAAATGATAGAAGTACTTGAACAAAAAAGAGGATTTAATTATCGTAAGTATACGTTATTTGAAGACAAAGTTGTAGTGGAGATGAAATCAATCAGTAAAATTGATAAATACGAAATACGAATTGATAAGCTTGGTTTCGAGATCCGATACCAGGCAGACAACACGTTGCCGGGCAAAATTTTCTTCGTTGTGTGTTTGATAATACCCGCTTTATTGATCGTTTCAGAACTCTTGTTTCATAATATTGGCTTAAAAACCCTTTTCGTTAACTCCGTGTGCTGGTTTTCTATAGCATTGTTTTCAATCCTTAGGCAGTACCAGGACGATATATATTTAGCTGGAGGCGAAAAGACTCTCGTTTTTTATAGAAAAATTCCTTCTGAACAAAAAGTGCTCGCATTCATTGAACTGGTCAATCTGACAACGAAAGAGCACATTAAAAACAAATACCTCACATTCGATCCTGCTACGTCTGATGAAGAATATTGGGCGAGGCTTAACTGGCTAAAAGAGACAGAGATGATTACCGATCAGGAATTTGAAGAGTATAAAATTGATTTGGAAATTAAGCGGTTGCTTTCATAGTAGTCCATCTTGTCCATCTTAAAACCAGAATTAAAAGAAATGTAAACTGCTTTCGTTTAATTGTTCATGCTAAACGGAACCCCTTACTTGCAACCAAGTTTAAAAAGATGAAGATTCTTTATAAGTTTATTCTATAGCAAGGTCATCTTGTAAGTAAAATAACACGGGGAGTTACTGTAAAGCTTACACGAAGATTGATCGTAAAGCTCCAGCAGCCGCATTTGAATTAACCACTACAATTACCGCATCTATCAATATGTTGGTGTTAGCATCAAAAATTAATGGACAGTTCAGTTGCCTGTAGTTGCCTGCATTTTGCCAATTGTGCCCACCGTACCAGTCCAAACACTAATGATTTGCAGCGTGGTTACTTTACTGTTGGCACCACCTACAATAGAGTAACAAATGCAATTATTCAAAAAATTACGAGTACAAAAATCGCAAAGGACAAATACGTACACTTGATACTGGAATAAAGGAAAATAGCCTGCTTTAGCTGGTGACGAAAGAAAAAAAAATCTTTTATAAAAAGCAACTTTAAACACTGTTTG
>JALYZZ010000137.1 GCA_030948675.1 Bacteroidota bacterium
TTACAGTTTTTCGGCTCTAACCGTCTGGCAGAGCGTTTTTCATTCGCACGAGTCAGGGGTGGGAAAAGCTGCACCAATAGAAAAGGCTTCTCATTAATATAAAAAGGTTGAAAACTTTACTTAAAGGATCTATTTACGTATGCTTTTCAAAGTGCCACCAGAAAGGATAACTGCTGCACTATCTGTGATATTTAATTTCAAGGATTTGATTTGTGCATGACCAATATCCAGCAGAGAAATGTCTTTTAGGTTAGCATTTACATATTGAATATTGATTGTTTCCCAACCTTTGCTAATGGCAGCGGGTGTGAGCATAATATCCGGATTAGGCAATGTTTCTGCTTTAACTGACGCTGACCCTTTTGCTCCTACAGCTTCTGTTGCTTTCGGCCCCGATGTCATCAAGTCTGGTGACATTTCAAACACTACTTCTGAAGAGTCTTGCTGAGAAATATTAAGTGTATCGAGACTGGATAAATAGCTTTCTACTTCAAGCTTTGATTTGCCGGAAAGATTGACAGAGATGCTTTTTTGTTTTAGTTTAAATAATTCAAAGTTTGTATCGACTCCATTTACTGATAATAGCTCAGGTGAAAATATACGAAGTGGGGTAATATATTTCAGCCATTGCTTTTCGTTCGGATTGTTGATAACATTGGAAAATTTTATAAAAAGGGTATCCCGTTTTACAAAAGCATTTACTGCTCCTTTTTCATACCCATCCCAATTTTTAAAAACCCGAACCGACGAAGTTTTGCTTTGTTCATACGCAATATTAGTAATGTTGCCACCTTCAATTACGAGGTGCTTAAAGGGTTGTTGTAATATTTTGTTGTAAGTCCAATACAGGTCGCTTTTATCTACTTTATCGTATTCTTTTTTCAATAAAACATTAGAAGCAAACAGAGCTGTTACCAGCAATACAAACGTAACCAGCAAAATGAGTGAACTGACTTTCATACTTATTTATTTGAGAAATTGTCTTTTATAAATTGTTCAAAAAGGCCTTTTACATCCTTAAAATCCATTTTTAGTAGATAGATATTGCGGAAGAAGACTGGTAGCTCGTTTTCGACGAACTGCTCTTTTCTAAAATTTAAAATGCGCGCAAATGCATCCCCTTCTGTAAAGTATCCTATACCTCGTTTATTGGTTATTATTTCACGCTGTTGCAGAAAATCATAAGCTCTTTGCACTGTATTAGGGGTTACCTCCATCAGTACAGCAAGGTCACGGATGCTTAAAATCTTTTCGCCCAGGTTCCATTTTTTTAACAGAATCTGCTCGCAAACATATTCGGCTATCTGTAAGTATATCGCCTGGTTATTTCTGAATTCCATTCTTACGATTTTAAAATTCTTTTTCGCGAAGACGTATGTATGCTGTCGTCAGGAGGATAGCGGGAATAATATATAGAATGCAAATGTCTACAGCTTTTGAAGCATAAGAAGGAAGCACCACCTTGCCGAATTCTTTACCTACAGTTATAAAAACGGCATAATAAGGAAGGCCTTTGTCAACATTGGCAATAAGGGCCTTAGCCATGATATTATTTAAAAAGAAACCACCGATAAAAAGGGAGCAGACAATGAGCGCAACTTTTATAAATGCCGCCTTATTAAAGTATAAAGCACCAACAAGCATAGCGGTTGTAAAATTTACATACATCATATAAGACTTGCCTGCAACAAATCCGTCAAAAGCGAATACTTGTACACTTTCGTAGGTTTCCTTATAAAACGGGCGAGTGGGGTCAAGGGACTTATGAAATAGCGTTACGAAAGCGGTATCTATAACACGATAAAAAACAAGGAATATAATGGCGTACATTACGCATGAAATCAAAACGGTGCAAAGCCATTTCTCAAACGAAGATGCTGGCAAAGTGAGATAAGATGAGCCGGTGGCGTTTGAGGGAAAATAGTTAAATACAATAGCTGCTAAAAAGCTTCCCCCGCCAACGAGGCCGAAAATAAATGTAAAGTTTTGTACAGCTTCCCATACCATTTTAATGTTTGTACAGATAGCGTACAATAGTAAATCAATTAGCAAAATAAGAACTATTAACCCTAACAGTTGTGCGGGCCTTTCGAATAACGTCTTCTTGAAAAGCCAACCAAACCTTTTAATATTAAATGTATTGTTCATTTTACCAGCATTTCATTATTTGAGAAAATGGATTTAGTCATTTCAGGGTTTTCGGTTACTGCGTTAAACAGTTGTTCCAGGTTAACCTTTGACTCTTCACCTTCCGTATTTTCCTGTACTACCGACATTCCTTTCAAGGTTTCTTCAGCGTATAAAACTTTAATAGTAGCATCTAATTCATCTACTGTTTTAAAACATAGTTTTTCAGAAATGCCTGCAAGAGAAGCGTTTAAAAGCAAGGCGCCATTATCAACAATAATTATTCTGTCAATAAGGTTTTCAAGGTCACGTACCTGGTGGGTAGATATGATAATGGTTCTTCCTTCATCCATGATTGACGCAATCAATTTTCTAAATTGAATCTTGGAAGGTATGTCCAGGCCATTCGTAGGTTCATCCAGCAGCAGCACTTTGGTGTTGCAGGCAAGCGCAAAGGCTATTATAAATTTTTTCTGCTGTCCGAAGGATAGTGTGTTTAGTTTTCCCTCGTCTTTTACGTTGAGCTCCTTTAAATAACCGGCAAACTTTTCGTCGTCAAAATCGGGGTAGAATGGTGCAAACAGATTGCGGTAGCCTTTAATGGTTAGGGAAGGCACATACACTTCTTCGGGAATAAAATAAATGGTTTGAAGAAAAGAAGGCTGTCTTTTTTTAGGAACAAAAGAGTTTACTGTAATACTACCTTTTGCAGGAAATAGCAGACCAACCAGATTTTTTAGCAAAGTGGATTTTCCGGCCCCGTTTTTACCTAATAGCCCATAGATTGTTCCCGCTTCCATTTTCAGTGAAAGATCTTTATATAATATCTTTTTTCTGCTGTATCCAAAAGATACATGTTCTATTTCTATCATGGTGTATTAGTTAAGTAATACAGTAAATGTAGAAAGACTATTTTCTATTTCCTAATTTAATTGCTTCTTTTATTGTTTTGCTAGGTTCCGGACCCCTTCAGTAATGAGAACAATTATGGGGTCATAAAAAATATTGAGATGGTTCTATCTTTACGACCCTCATCAACAATCTGTCAACACTTTCAAATGGCTCTAATTCTTCCTGTAAATGATAAAAGGCCTGTAATTGGTCAATCTTGTTTTGTTGCACCAAATGCAACCATAGTCGGTGATGTAGTCATGGGCACTGAATGCAGTGTTTGGTTTAACGCAGTCATCAGAGGTGATGTAAATTATATAAAAATGGGTAATAGAGTGAATGTGCAGGATGGTGCTGTAATACATTGTACCTATCAAAAGAACCCAACCAATATAGGCAACAATGTATCTATCGGTCATAATGCTATTGTGCACGGATGTACTGTGTACGACAATGTATTAATAGGTATGGGTGCCATTGTTATGGATAGGTGCGTGGTAAACAGCAACTCTATTATAGCGGCAGGTGCTGTGGTTTTAGAAGGAACGATTGTAGAGGCAGGAAGCATTTATGCGGGAGTGCCCGCTAAAAAAGTAAAAGATATTTCTCCCGAAAAGATTAGCGGTGAAATCAATCGTATTGCCAACAACTACACTATTTATGCATCCTGGTTCGAAAACTATAATGACACAAAAGAAAATAATACATAGTGTAATTGCGTTATCAATTGCTTCCAATTTCAATGCGTACGATCACAGGAAAAATTAGATGGTATCGGCAGCAGGGGTGACCGTAAAAAGGCTAATACGAGTACTATTGTTGCAGGGTAATACGCAACGAAAAGTTACATTTATTAAAAAGCCAGTGTGCTAAAAAAAGAAATTATGAAAAGCGTTGTTATCGTTATTTTGGCTTCACTGTGCTTTGGTTTGGGCTCGTGTGCTGCTGGCAGGGGCTGTCCAAGTAATGGACGAAATGTAGGTGCAGAAAAAATACTAAGCGGTGACCCAAAAGCGATAAAGGACATGAAAAAAGCGCGGAAGTTTCGCGCATAGAAGCATTGCCCGAAGAAATCTAATATCCGATATAAATATGAGTTACCATCTAACGTTTGCCACAGGCAATATTGAAGCAGTTATTGACGACAACTGTGGAATGAAGAAATTCTTAAGCATTGCAAGTATGCTTGTAAGTGAACATAAAATTAAATTTATAGCAAAGGAAGACCACAACGACACGATAGACTGGTACTTCAGGTATAAAGGTCAGGTTCTTAACCTGCATTATAACATCTACAATGGAGTTTCCATTTGCAATCGTAGTGCTGGCGATAATAAGATGGTAACAGAACTGGCAAAATCACTTGAAAGCAATTTTTTTTAGTAGTTTTTATCTTCTATGGTATCAAGAATTGTCATGTAGCTAACGTATCTGCCAACATGAATATCGCCGGCGTTCACAGCCTCTTTTATAGCGCAACCTGGCTCATTGGTATGTATGCAGTTATTGAACTGGCAATCGTTCATTCGCAGCTTCATTTCAGGAAAATAGTGAGCCAGTTCTTGTTTTGTTATGTCCGTCAATCCAAATTCTCTCAGTCCAGGGGTGTCTATTACTTTTCCGCCCAATGGCAGATCAAACATTTCGGCGAAGGTGGTGGTGTGCATTCCTTTACCGCTCCATTCGCTTACTTCTTTTGTTCGTAGTTTAAGTTCAGGAAATATTGCGTTAATAAGCGAAGATTTGCCGACACCACTATGCCCGCTTAATAAAGTAGTTTGATCTTTCAGTAGTTCTTTTACTTCAACAACGCCAGTGTTATTTACCACGCTGGCCAGCAGTACCTTGTATCCGATTGTTTGATACATGTCTTTCATCTCTTCGAATTTATCCAATTCCTTCTGCCTGTAGATATCTGCTTTATTGAAAATAATAACCGCAGGAACATGAAAAGATTCGGAGGATACGAGAAAGCGATCAATAAAACCTTGAGAAGTCTTTGGATCTTTTATAGTCGCAAAAAGAAAACTCTGATCAAGGTTAGAAGCTATTATGTGGTGCTGATTTTTGTTATGCGGGGAAACACGGGCAATGTAATTTTTTCGATCGTAAATGGTAGTAATGGTCGCGGTACTTTCAAGTTTGTTCTCAAGGTCCATCTCAACCCAATCACCAACGGCTATCGGGTTTGTCGAAGTAAGTCCGCTGATTTTCATCACGCCTTTGATCCTTGCATTAAAAATCTTACCATCCTCTGTCTTTGTAATGTACCAGCTTCCAGTAGATTTATAAATAAGCGCCTTCATGCAGTCGAAGTTAAGACAACTGCAAATCGAAAGACTACCTCAATCAAAAAACTAAAAGGATTTACCATCGCTTGCATTAGTGCCATATTTGGACTACTTCATCAAAACAAAAAAGCAACCCGATGGCTGCTTTTCAATGTAGTGATCTAAATTCTTATTTTACCCGTTCAACATATTCACCTGTAGAGGTATTTATTCTAATCATTTCTCCCTCGTCTACAAACAGTGGAACCATCACTGTTGCGCCGCTTTCTACCGTTGCTGGTTTTAGCGTTCTTGTAGCAGTATCACCCTTTAAACCAGGTGCGCTATATGTAACTTTCATAACAATTTTGTCAGGCAACTCAACACTCATGGGCTGATCTGTTTCAGTATTAATCAGCACAGATACTTCCTGTCCATCTTTTAGAAATTGTGGTGCATTAATCATGGTTTCTGCCAAAGACAATTGCTCAAACGTTTCATTATCCATGAAATTATAGCCGCTTTCGTCTTTATATAAAAACTGGTAAGGTTTTTTTTCGACCCTGACAGGATAAACCGTATCACCACTGTTCCATGTGTGCTCTATACTGCGATTATTATCAAGTCCTTTTAACTTTGCCCAAAATTTTGCGGCAGCGCGTGCTGTTTTATTTTGTCCAAATTCTACAACTGTATATAGACTACCGTCTAATTTTAAAATCATTCCACGCGTAATATCCGATGTATTTGCCATAAAAAATATTTGATTCAAATTACTTTGTAGCTTTTTTAAGAGCCGCAAAAGTAGGTAATGGATTTCAATTTACAAGGTGAACTTCAGCATCATCGTGAATACAAAAAAGGCAATGTAAAGCTTATGCAGATATTACCGTTACAAGATGGAAGGCTACGATAACTTAATGTCGATAAGGACTTGTTTTTATCAAGTTTGCCACCGGATACCGTCATGTTATTACATTGGTTGTCAGCTTAATGAAGCAGTGGTGTAGAAAGTTGTATAAGTTAACCTTGCTTATTGCTTCTTCCTTTTTTATATCTGCTAATTAGATCAACTACTTGTTGGTTTTGCAAAACAACCGGATGGAGATCGACGAGCTTTTTAACCAGTCTCGGAGATTGACTCATCGCCTTCTCAAGTTGCAAAAGTCCTTCTTTTGTTTTTTTCAAAGCAAATAGGCAAGCACTAAGGTAAAAGATGAACAACGACTTTCCTTCGGTTATTTTAATTGCTGCAACGCATTGTTCTTTAGCTTCTTCGTAAAATTCGGCTTTAAACAAACATCTTATTAATGCTTCCCATCCTGCAACGCTTTTTGGGCGGGTTCGCACTACATTGCCAAAAAATTGAATAGCTTCCTTAAAAAGCCTAAGTTGCATCTTGCACTCACCCATAGCGAGATTGTACTCTGGCAGGGTGCGATGAATACGCATGGCGCTATCCAGTTGTTTGACAGCGCTCTCCCATTGTTCCTCATTAATATAGGTGAGGGCCATTTTATAGTAGAGTTTACTATCGTCAGGATTGAGATGAGAAGCTTTACGATAGTTAAACCTTGCCTGGGCAAAATTGCCAATTTTATGGTAGCAATGTCCGATTGCCTCATAAATTACGTCTTCAGGCCGGCTTAGTTCAAGTACCTTTTCCAGCACTTCTATCGCCTCTTTAAACTTTCTTAAACGTAAGTAGGCGTCGCCCATATTGCGATACGCGTAGTCGAATTTTTCGTCGATTGTAACAGCATACAAATAAGCATCAATTGCTTTTTCATATAGCTTAAGTCCCTGGTATGCGGCACCAAGATTGAACCACGCAAGCTCACTGTAGGGGTATTCGTCAATAATAGTCAAATGCAGTTTTATACTCTCCTCGTTGCGGCCCGTAAAGTCTGTCCAAAAACATACTTTATAAAGTGCCTCTTCATTAGTTGGATCTTCCTCTAAGATGAGCTTAAGGCAGTCGAAAACTTTATCAAACTCTTCATAGTCATCATATACATCTGCTAGTTCAAAAAGCAACTCAATCCTTTCTTCGCCCTCAAACTGCGAAAGGGCAGTTTCTAACAGCTCAACCGCTTTGCTTTGCTGATCTAATGCGAGGTAAGCATCCGTTTTTAAGATAAAAAGATTAATATCGTTACTGTCAAATAATTCAGCTTTTTCAAGAATTTCCAATGCATCCCAGTATTTTCTGCTTGCGAGCAATAAATCGGCTTTTTTTATCATTAATACCGAAGAAAACGGAAACTGTTCTATACCCAGATCGGCCGCTTCCATCGCTTTTAAAAGCTCATCCTTTTCATCAAAATAATCAATAATGCGCTCAAAAGATTCTTCTTCAAGAAAAGAATGTTGCCGCCCCGTCCTCAAATTTTCAAACTGCCTCAGTAGCTCCCGCATTTCTTCTTTATCTTCTCTAAATGAATTTTCTCCCATTATTTGTGTCTTAGTATTTGAAAGTTAAGCTACCTGTTAAAAAAAACAAATTTTCTTTTTTAACTTCTTTTATTTTTCCGCGTCTATAATAAAAAGACGAAAAAGTTGTTAAATAATGAGTAATAATCGTAAATTTGTATTCTCAAATGAAAGATCAGTACCACATACAACT